>NZ_QTUL01000008.1:0-165418 GCF_003435675.1 Blautia sp. AM23-13AC
TTCTTATTTTTAGAAAAATATAGTTAATTCTGCATATTTTGTATTTTATCTGACTATTTACAATCTATCCGAAACCGTCCAAAAGAAAAGGCGCCTTCCGGCGCCCTTTCCCTTTCAACTCTTATTTCTCACGTTTACGATAAACAACTGCTCCGACCACTGCTGCTGCAGAAACGCCGAGCAGGATCACCCACAGCATCACCTGTGTGCGGTCTCCCGTGTCCGGACTCTTTGTTGCTTTCTTCAGATAGAATACGGTATCCGCCTGGCCCTTGCTTGAAACGATCGAAATCGTATGCTTGCCTTCTGCCAGACTCTTTGTATACTCTGCCTTCAGCGTAACCTGCGTATTCTCTTTTCCAGCCGTCACATAATTCTTCGCATCAATCTCTTTCTGGTCGATGAGAACCTTTTTGAGATCCTTTGCTTCAAAATCTGCGGTGAAGGAAAGCTCCTTGCCCTGCATACCTGACTGATTGACTCCTTTGGTAATCTTCGGAAGATTCTGCGCAGTCATCGGTTTCTGTTTCAGGCCGGCAATCGCTTTTTCCAGCGCTGCCGCATAACCATCCACCGTCTTCTGCTCCGTGATATTCTTTCCGCGTACAATCGCTGCTTTTGCATCATTGACTGCTTTTACGCTCTCGTCCGTGTATTTCTTCAGATCGTTTGGAATCTTCTTCACTGCGGCATCTACTTTGCTGTAGTCCGCATCTTTATACGTAAGGCCGGCAATCGCTGCCTCGATCTTTTTTGCGTAACCGTCTACGCTCTCCTGCTCTGTGACCGGCCGCTCGGTTACGACGCTGTTCTTTGCATCTTCCAGTGCTTTTACAGACGCATCGGTATACAGACGGAGGTCCGCCGGAATCTTTTTGATGGCTTCCTCTACTTTGGAATAATCTGCTTTCCGAACCTGCAGTCCTGCCAGTGCATTTTCAATTGCTGCTGCCCAGCCGTCTACTTCTGCCTGATCCAGAATGGTTTTTCCACTTTCTACGCTGTTGATCGCTGTCTGAAGCGGCTGAATGCTTTCTTCCGTATAAATACTCAGATCATTCGAAACTTTGGCAAGAGCCGCGTCTACGGCGCTGTAGTCCGCCGGTTTCAGGGTCAGTCCGTCAAGAGCTGCTTTCAGGTTCTCTGCAAACTGATCGACTTCCTCCTGCCTGCTGTCATCCAGATCCCATACAATGGCTTCTTTTGCCGCATTCAGTGCTTTTACACTCTTTTCGGTATAAATGGATAAGTCTTTCGGAATCTTTCCCAGGAGTTCTTCCACTCCCTGATAATCTGCCGGAACCGGTTTGCGTACCAGTGCTGCAATTGCATTCTCCAGTGCTTCCGCATAAGCATCAACTGCCTGCTGCTCTTCTATCGTTTTGGTGCGGTCGATGGATGCAATGACTGCATTCAGTGCTTCCACGCTCTCTTCCGTATAGATAGAAAGATCTCCCGGAACTTTGGCAAGTACTGCATCAACTTCTGTGTAATCTGCGCCAAGAAGCGTCAGTGTGTTTACTGCTGTCTGAATGGCTGCCGCATAACCATTTACGGTTTCCTGTTCAGCTGATGGCAGGTTCTCTTTTACCGCATCTTTTGCTTTCTGAACAGCTGCCGCGCTTTCTTCTGTATACCGGCCCATGTCCTCCGGTATCAGCGCCAGCGCTTCTGTTACTTTGGTGTAATCTGCGGCTTTTACAATCACAGTGAATTCCTGTGTGAAGTCAACGCCGGTTTTCTTTCCGTCTTTGATTGTCGCCAGAAGTTTTACGGTTCCGGCATTCGTTACTTTCAGGTTTGTGCCGTCTAAAACAGCACCTGTCATTCCGGCATCCGTGATTTCCCATGTGATCTGTTTCTGATCTGCATTTTCTGGAACTGCTTTGCCCGTCAGTGCGGTGGTTCCCGGGATTTCTTTCGGTATGCCCTGGATTTCTGTTACAGCTGCGTACTCATAGGTTCTTATCTGGATTTCAATGGCATCTTTTGTTTCCGTTTCTGCGATCTTTGTTACAATCCAGCTTCCGTTCCAGCTGTCTGCCTTTTTAAGCAGATAATCTGCCGGAGCCTTTTTGGCCTTTTCCGTAAGATCCTTCAGATTCCAGGAAGCCGCCGCTGCGATCACAGCCTCTTTTTCTGTTTTTATTCTTTCTTTGTCATCTTTCTGATCTTCCTTTTCATCCGGATTTGTTTTTTCTGAAAGTATTCGGATTTCTCTGTTCTCTGCATCATTTTTAATCTCCGTATCTTTGCCGAGAACGTCGCCTGCTTTCAGCGAAAGCTCTCCGAACTTCCACGTTTTGGCTTCCTCTTTTGCAAATGCCATGGTTGGGAACATCGTCACGATCAGAAGCATGGACAGTACAAACGAAAGCATTTTTTTCGTTTTCTTCATAACACAAATCCTCCTTTCCTTTTGATTGTTTTGCAGCCGCCAGGGGCCGCAGTTTCTCTTGTTACTTTCATTATACGTGTGTCAGAAAAAGAGTCAACGGGCCGTAAAAATTCGTAAGAATTCTTGTGCATTTCCGCTAAAATACTTTCAACGTTTTTTCACAATACTTCCATGAATTTTTACGGCCCGTCAGATTTTCTTAAGATATTCCTTTATTTGTGATGAAGCACATATTTCACATACGCAATTCTGCGGCTGTCCGGTGCCCAGGAGTTGACGTTGATACTGCCCTGGCCGCCGAAAAGATCCAGCACTTTTTTCTTATTCTGTCCGTCATAATCCATCATTCCAAGCGATACATACATGTTCGGCAGATGCTCATTCGGTTCCAGCTCACCTTTAGCGAAGGTCAGGTAAATGACGTGTTTTCCATCCGGCGAAACGTGGCCGAACCAGTTGTTGGCATCGAAATCGGTCATCTGGGTGAGACCGCTGCCGTCACGGTTCATCCGCCATACCTGCATCAGACCGCTTCTGGTGCTGTTGAACCAGATGTGCTTTCCGTCCGGTGAATACTCCGGACCGTCGTTGTAGCCTTTGCCGTCCGTCAGGCAGGTTTCCTCGCCGCCGTCTGATGGAATCGTACAGATCTCAATGCGCATAGTCTCCTCCTCCGGCTTTTTGCGGAAGGCACAGTACGCAAGCTCTTTTCCGTCCGGCGACCAGCCGTGCAGATAGCTGAGACCCGGTCCGGTGAGGTCTTTTGGTTCACCGCCTGTCATCGGGAGCACGTAGATGTGGGATTCATACGTTCCATCTGTGAGTTCCGGCGGCATGCAGCTTACCGCCAGCAGCTGGTTGTCCGGTGACGGAATGTGGTCATTGTTGCACTGCACGCAGAAACCGGTATCAACCTGCTCCACATGGTCTTTGTCGATCTCATAGCGGTAGATTTTTCCATCCGCATTATAAAGCAGGGTGTTTCCATCGTTCAGCCAGTTCGGTGCCTCGATGATTCCCGGAAACTCATGCAGCACGGTTTCTTCTCCGGTCTCCACATCCATCGTGCAGAGAATGCTGTCGGTGTTGTCTCTGTCCCCTGTCCATCCGGAGAGCATTTTTCCGGCGCGGCAGGTATCCTCCAGTGTTGCCGCATCCATATCCACAATCTGCAGTGCACCGTTTGCACGGGCGAACTGGAAGCAGGCTTTCAGATCAACCATGCCTTTTCCAAGCGGCGCTTCCTGGCCGGTGATTTTCATATCTTTATAATGAACGGCTTTGACTCGGTCCGCATGCGCCCAGAGGAACTCTTCCGGGTCGACGCCGCCGCAGTACATCCAGCCGACATCTACTTCTGCTCCGACTTTTTCACCGCAGGCTTCCAGGAGATATTCGTACGCTGTTTTTCCATTCACGCGGATACAGATATCTTCTTTTTCGTTGTGAATCAGAAGACCTGCTCCGGCTTTTTCCAGTTCTTCTGCCAGTTCGCGGTATCTTGCAGCGGTTTCGTCCAGAACATCTTTTGTCAGGCGTGCCGGGCTCTTTACGACAAACCAGGAAATGTGGTATTTCTGCGCCAGTTCTGTAAGAATGGCAAGTTCTCTTTCATAGTGGTATTCATCCAGGAAAATGTGGACCGCATGAACCTCAATGTGGTATTTTGCAAGCAACGGCATTGCCTGCTCCAGATCCTCCGGGATCCAGAAACCGTAGTCCCTGGCATCAACACGGAATCCGAGACACGGCTCGATCTGGCGGTAGCCTGCCTCATAGATTTTCTTTAAAAATCCTTCGGGATCCTGTTTCCATTCTTTGGATACCCCATACATCTGTACACCAAAATACATATTGGTTTCCTCCTTCTCCAGATCCGCTGTTTCCCCATTTTCAGCGGATTTTCTTTTCCTCCATTTTACCACATTTCTTCTATTATAAATATGATTTTTCCTGTCAGTTATAAGAAACACGCTTTGCGTAAAAAAGGCGCCCCGTATGTGTTTTTTCCACATACGGAACGCCTTTTTCCGCCATTTTTTTCAGGGCCTGGTTATTCTTATACAAACTGGTTCGTTTTCTCATCGTACTCATAGTCGATGAGCGCCAGTTTTTCCCGCAGATCGGATTCCTCTGTCTGCATGGCCGCGCAGAATTCTGCGAGCGACGGGTAAAAATCTCTTAACTGCGTATTGACATAGCTCAGCAGCATTACGGGATCTTTCGGCATCATTCGTCTACTACCTCCACACCTGGTTTGATCATTGCCTTCAGGCCGCCGTTTTCCACATCCAGAAGGATCGTATCGCCCTCGCTGACCTGACCGCCAAGGATCAGTTTTGCGGTGCTGGTTTCTACCTCTTTCTGTACGAAACGTTTCAATGGACGGGCGCCGTAAACAGGGTCGTAGCCGCCCTCAATGACAAACTGTTTTGCAGCCGGGCTCAGTTCGACGGTAAGCTCCTGGTCTGCCAGACGTTTGTTCAGTCCTTTCAGCAACAGATCTACGATATGACCAATGTTGTCTTTTGTCAATGGTTTGAACATAATTGTTTCATCCAGACGGTTCAGGAACTCCGGACGGAAGTGTGCACGCAGATCCTGCATGACCAGGTTTCTCGCCTCTTCGGAGATGCTGCCGTCATCCTGAATGCCGTCCAGCAGATACTGGGATCCGATATTGGAGGTCATGATCAGGATCGTATTTTTAAAGTCTACGGTACGGCCCTGGGAGTCGGTGATACGGCCGTCATCGAGTACCTGCAGCAGAACGTTGAAGACGTCCGGATGCGCTTTCTCGATCTCATCGAACAGAACAACAGAATATGGTTTTCTGCGCACTGCCTCAGTCAGCTGGCCGCCCTCCTCGTAGCCTACATATCCCGGAGGCGCTCCGATCAGACGGGAGACGGAGTATTTCTCCATGTATTCACTCATATCGATTCGAACCATGTTGTTCTCATCATCAAACAGCTTTTCTGCCAACGTTTTCGCAAGCTCTGTTTTACCGACACCGGTAGGTCCAAGGAACAGGAACGAACCGATCGGTTTTGTCGGATCCTTGATTCCGGCTTTGGAACGGATGATCGCATCCGAAACCTTGGTGACTGCTTCATTCTGGCCGATAACTCTCGTGTGAAGTTCATCTTCCAGGCCGAGGATCTTAGTTCTCTCGCCTTCGGTCAGTTTTGCAACCGGGATTCCGGTCCAGCGGGAGACAATTCTGGCAATCTCTTCATCCGTTACACTCTCGTGTACCAGTGAGAGATCTTCATTTTTAACTTTTTTCTCTTCTGCTTCCAGCATCTGCTGTAATTTCGGGAGTTCACCGTACTGCAGTTCAGCGGCGCGGTTCAGATCGTAATCATTCTTTGCTTTCTGGATCTGGCGGTTCATGTCCTCGATCTGCTCACGCAGTTTGGACAGTTTCTCAACGGAACTCTTTTCATTTTCCCACTGTGCCTTTGCAGAATTGAAGGTATCCTTTAACTCAGCCAGCTCTTTCTGCAGTGTTTCCAGACGCTCGCGGCTCAGATTGTCGGTCTCTTTTTTCAGTGCGGCTTCCTCGATCTGCATCTGCAGAATCTTACGGCGCTGCTCATCCAGCTCGGCCGGCATGGAATCCAGTTCTGTCTTGATCAGAGCGCATGCCTCGTCGACCAGGTCGATTGCTTTATCCGGCAGGAAACGGTCGCTGATGTAACGGTTCGAAAGGGTTGCGGCTGCAACGAGGGCACCGTCGGTGATTTTTACGCCGTGGTAAACTTCGTAGCGCTCTTTTAAGCCACGCAGGATGGAAATCGTATCCTCTACGGTCGGCTCATCAACCTGAACCGGCTGGAAACGGCGCTCCAGGGCGGCATCTTTTTCGATGTACTGGCGGTACTCATCCAGCGTTGTGGCACCGATGCAGTGCAGTTCGCCTCGTGCCAGCATAGGTTTCAGCATGTTTCCGGCATCCATCGCGCCGTCGGTCTTTCCGGCGCCGACGATCAGGTGCAGCTCATCGATAAACAGAATGATTTTTCCGTCGCTCTTTCTGACTTCCTCCAGAACGGCTTTCAGACGCTCCTCGAATTCGCCGCGGTATTTTGCTCCGGCTACCAGGGCTCCCATATCGAGGGAGAAAATGGTTTTATCTTTCAGGCTCTCCGGTACATCGCCGTTGGCGATTCGCTGGGCCAGGCCTTCTACGACTGCGGTTTTACCAACACCAGGCTCACCGATCAGAACCGGATTGTTTTTTGTCTTACGGGACAGGATACGGACAACGTTCCGAATTTCGGTATCACGGCCGATAACCGGGTCCATTTTCTGGTTTCTGGCTTTTTCTACGATATCCTGGCCATATTTTTCCAGGGTGTCGTATGTTGCCTCCGGGTTGTCGGTGGTAACTCTCTGGTTTCCGCGCACGGTGCTTAATGCCTGCAGGAAACGTTCTCTTGTGATGCCGTACTCCTGAAACAGTTTTTTCATGGACGGGCTTGGGTTTTTCAGCATTGCCAGGAAGAGGTGTTCTACGGAAACATACTCGTCTCCCATGGCTTTCGCCTCATCCTCAGCATTTACCAGTGCTTTATTCAGATACTGACCGATATACGGCTGACCGCCGGATACTTTGACGCGGTCGTTCAGTGCCGTCTCGACACGGTTCAGAAAATGTTCTTTGTTGATTTCCATCTTTTCGATCATTTTCAGAATCAGGCTGTCGTCCTGATGCAGGAGATTATACAACAGATGCTCCTGCTCTATTTCCTGGTTGCCGAAATCGTATGCGGTCTTTTCCAGGTCCTGTACAGCCTGCAGCGATTTTTGTGTGAATTTACTGATATTCATAATCGGCTTCCTCCTTATCTATTTGGGTGCTAACATTCGCTCCGAACAAAAAGAGCGTTGATGTGAATTTTCTTTTCTTTCTTTGTTCTAGTTGTACTATAACACTAGTTATTAGCACTGTCAAGAGGTGAGTGCTAATTTTTTTTATTTTTCCCGACGCTCCTTTTCTCCCTCCCCCCCTAAAAGATTTTTATTCATCGCCGTACACAGCAATAAAATGAATCAGTGCCTCTGTTTCGGAACTGGCATACTTTTTGGCAGATGCTTCCAGCGGCTGTGATTGATATGCTTCAAACGAATCGCCCTCGTCGCGTCCAGATATGTAGCGATTATCATTTAGTTTCCACTTCCTCATTTCTTCAAAATAAGCAGTATTCGCCATTTCCGAATTCCAGTCCATTCGCTCCAGCAGATAATACTCCATTCCATGATAACATTCTTCGCAAATTCCCGTAAAAAATTCTTCTGCTGTCTGAGATGTTAAATGCTCTGGAGCATACCATATTTCGTTCTCTTCATTATTATATAATGCAACGCAATTCGATGATCCTGTCTCTTTCACATACAGCGGAATTTCGGGAATTCCAAGTCGTTCTGTTTCAAGCCGTACCATCTTCTGCGCTGCAATTGTTCTTTCTTCCAGTGTTTTTTGCCTCCATTCGCTCTCCTTTAAGCTCAGCAGAAATTCTTTATTTTCCTGAAAAATGTTCTCCTGATTCTGGACGAGATTATAGTCCTTTTTTCGTTCGTAAAGTTCTGCCACTCCGGACGGAGACTCAAGCTTCCAATATATCATCATACAAGTCGGTACCATACTCACGCATACTGAAACAAACAGAAATGCGTTTAAGTCACTTCTTTTTAATCTCCAGAATTTTTTCGGAGAATATTTTCGTTTTTTTCTATGTAAATCTCTTAAAACCGTAACAAGAAATATCCCATCCAGCACTGCAAGAAACAACACAATTTTCAGTGAATATTGGGCAAATAAAAACAGCATCAGTATGCTCGGCGGAAATGTATAGAATAAAACTTCATTTGCAGTTCCATCTGCGCAGTAGCTTCGAATGGGTGAGGCCAGCCACAAAATCAGGCACAGCGCATAGGCAAAAAGCATTGTCCCCGACGAAATATGGACGGAACATTCTGTAATATATACCTCAACCTGTTTCACATACATCACATACAAGATACAGATCGGATATAAAATCGAGCTTTTGCTCAACCAGTATGCCGCTGATTTTCTTTCCCGTCTTCTTTTCTGTTCCTCCATATCAGATCCCCCTGATTTTTCTTTTGTTTTATTTGAAATACTTGTATGTTTATTTTAGCGTAATTTTTCGTTTTTGCCTATCCTTCGTTTTTCAGTTGAATCTTTCTGTAAAAACCAAAATTGCGAAACCCTGTTTTGGCAGGACTCCGCAATCTCTTTTTCCTATTTACTTTATGATACATGACGGGCAGCATATTTCATTTTCTGGTTTCCGGCGCATTTCTTAAAATACTGCCGGATCGCATCTTCGTTCATATCGTTTCCGATAAACACAGCCTGGCCGGCGTTTTTCTGTTCTGTGCCGGTGATGCTGTAGCGGTGATCGGCGACATCAAATTGGAGAAACTGGTCTCCGGCTGCGAACTGTCCTTTTGCACGGATGATATTTCCAAACGCTCCGCGAATGATCTGTTCCAGAAAACACCACAGGGTTTCCGGTGCCTCCATTCGGATATTTTCGAAGGAGAAGGTCTCCGGCATCTTTTCGCCGCTCTGCGTATCCTGTACTTCTTTCTCATATCGGCCGCCCAGCAGCAGGCTCTGGTAATCTTCCCGTGTCATCGTGGATGCATAATCCGTGATGATTTTTGCCTGCGGGTTAATTTCCTGCAGAAATTTCTGGATGCGCTGTTTTTCTTCCGCCTGGCATGCTTCTGTTTTGGAAACAATGATCGTATCCGCGCTTCGGATCTGATCCTGATACAGCTCGGGATATTCCGCCATATAGCGGCGGTAACTGTAAACATCCACAATAGTGACCGGCGAGAGAAGCTGAATTCTCTCGTACTCGATCTGACGCAGATTTTCTATAATCCGGGCGAGACTTCCGACGCCTGTCGGTTCTACGATCAGGTATTCCGGGCCTACCACATTGGCAATGGTCAGCACGGATGCTGCAAAATCCTTTTTCCCGATGCAGCAGATGCACTGCTCTGTCATTTCCCATACATTTTTCTGCGTTCCTTGCCGGTTCTGGCCAAGACGTGCGCCGTCGATTCCTGCGGCTCCATATTCATTTTCCAGTATGGCAAACCGCTGATCGACGTTCCTGGCCAGCCGTTTGATAAATGTTGTTTTTCCCGCGCCCAAAAAGCCGGATACGATCAATATTTTCATACGTTTCCTTTTTCAGTCAAATTTTCAAATCATCAGTCAGCCAATTTAACGACTGGTTTGATTAAATCCTTCGGTTTATCTCTCATGAGGAACAGTGCTTCTTCCAGATGATCCCATCCATCAAACACATGTGTGGACAGCGGGCTGACATCCAGCTTGCCTGCCGAAACAAGAGCTCCCAGTTTTTCCATGCGGAGTCTTCCGCCAGGCATCAGGCCTCCGTTAATCTGTTTGTGACCCATTCCAACGCCCCACTCTACACGCGGAATATCAATGTTGTCACCGGATCCAAGATAGTTTACATTTCCGATCTTTCCGCCCGGTTTCAGGCATTTTACTGCTTCTGCAAAGGTTTCTACACCACCGCCGGCGATGACTACTTTATCAACACCTTTTCCATCTGTCATATCAAGTACCTGCTGGAAAATCGGTCCGTTCTTGTAGCTGACAAAATCCGTTGCGCCGTATTTTTTTGCCGCTTCTACGCAGACCGGTCTCGTTCCGACAGCAATGATTCTCGATGCGCCGCGCATATTCGTTCCGGCTACCGACATCAGACCAACTGGTCCGATTCCGATGACAAGAACTGTATCACCAAACTGTACATCGGCAAGCTCTACGCCGTGGAATCCGGTCGGCACCATATCGGAAAGCATGCACGCGTCGACAACATTGATGTTTTTCGGAAGCAGCGCAAGGTTTCCATCGGCATCATTTACATGAAAGAATTCAGAAAAGACACCATCTTTGAAGTTGGAGAATTTCCAGCCTGCCAGCATTCCGCCGGAGTGCATGGAATAACCAGCCTGTGCTTCCAGAGAATTCCAGTCCGGAGTGATGGCCGGCACAAGAACCCGGTCTCCCGGTTTGAAATCTTTTACGAGCTCTCCGACTTCCACAACCTCTGCACAGCACTCATGGCCCAGAATCATGTTATGACGGTCACCGATGGCCCCTTCCCATAAAGTGTGGACATCTGATGTGCAGATGGCAACTGCCAGTGGACGGCAAATGGCATCCATCGGCCCGCATTTCGGGCGTTCTTTCTCGATCCATCCGGATTCACCGATTTTCAGCATTGCATAACCTTTCATATCTTTTGCTCTCCTTTCAGATTGTTAATGATTTATCGATTCCTATGATTCGAATATATCACTAATAGGTTACTAATTCAACAGAAAAGTCACGGAATATCGTAGAATATTCCGTGACTTTTTTATAGCTTTTGCACAATAGATTACTTATAGATACTTTTTATCAAATTCTGTACCGACCGCATTCCCATACCGAAACGGCTACAGCCGGCTTTCTGCATTTCCTGTATAGTTTCCAGACTGCGGATTCCACCGGCGGCCTTGATCTGAATGCGACCGGCGGCTTCACGGCTCATGATTCGAACCTGCTCCACGGTGGAAGGACAGCCGGGATACCATCCGGTGCTCGTCTTTACATAATCCGCACGGCCTTCCACACACAGATCCACTGCCTGGCAGATTTCCTGCTCCGTCAGCTGCGGTGCCTCGATGATCACCTTAAAAATCGCCGAAGGCACCTGCTCCCGGATGGCCAGAAGTTCTTCTTTTACATAAGAAAATTCGTGGCTTCTGAATGCCGTAAGATTCATCACCATGTCGATTTCCCGGCAGCCAGCCTCCCACAGTTCTTTTGCCTGCCGCTTCTTCTGTCCGGTCGTATCTCCGCCGCCCGGAAAGCTTACCACGCCTCCCGCATGGATTTCTCTGGTGTCCTGCAGCCGTTCTGCCACATGGGCGCTGAACGCCGGCAAGGTAAACACAGCAGCCAGACGATATTTCTTTGCCAGCTCCACCATCGCATCAATTTCATCCATTGTATGAAATGCCTGTACACAGCTGATATCAATCTGCCGCATCAGTTTCTTCTGTTCTTCTGTCTCATCGCTCATTTACTCCGTCCTTTTCCCGAAATCTCCACCTCGTACTTGCTTCCGATGATCCGCACGTGGTCAATGCTCACCGGCCGGTTCTGCCAGTAGGTGACTCTGTGCACCACAAGAAGCGCATCCTTCGGCTCCGTTTTCAGAACCTGGGCTTCCATAAAGGTCGCGGATTTCGCTGAAATTCTGTCTCGTGTCTCATCAATCTGCAAGCCGAATTTCTCCTCCAGAAACTGATACAGCGCTACAAACTGATTCTCATACGCCTCGATGCCAGGGACTTTCGCATATTCGATATAATTTTCCATCAGCGTAACAGGCTCTTCATCCGCAAGCTGCAGCCGCTGAATCCTCGCCACGCTGGTTCCCTCCGGAATTTCCAGTTCATCGGCGAGCTGTTTGTCCGCCGAAATGATGTCGATCATCATATCTGACGTCGTTACCCGATATCCTTTTTTCATCAGGGATTCCGTGACCGATGTGACCTTGTTATAATTCTGAATTGCCTTATGATTCAGCACCCTCGTTCCAGAACCCTGGCGAACCTCAACCAGTCCCTCCTGCACCAGCATCTTTACTGCATTCCGTACCGTAGTACGGCTGACCTGATAGATTTTCTCCAGTTCACACTCCTTCGGCAGAAATCCCCCGACAGGATATGTTCCCTTATTGATCTCGTTTTTCAGTCTGCTGTAAACCTTCACATAAGCCGGTGCATTTTTCATCTTCTTCCCCTCCCGTGAAATATCAATATCCGCTTTTTGATCCTTTTTGCAGTATACCATATTTTGACGGCACAATCGAGTCCCAAAGAAGAGTTCCTGTTTTCTGCTTTGTCACCGACACATACTCTGCCAGACGCACAGAAAAAAGGCAGACGCATGTCATTTCTTTATGACTCACATCTGCTCTGCATGAATCTTCTTTTTTCTGCTGTCTGCGAAATACTTCCATTCTCCAGAAGCAAATCTCTCTTTCTGCGGTGTAAATTTTTGTTACAAATTTTTTATTGTTCTTTTCTATTTTTTCGTATCAAACCGCATCACCGCCATGTGCACCACGTACGGCACCAAGATGACCGGGATTGCCAGGTATGCCAGGATGCTGTACACCTTCTGGATCAGCGTCAGCAGACCAAACTGTGCGATAAGGAAGTCCGCGATGCAGCAGACAAGCGCGGCAAGGATCTGGGTGCGGCTGATTTTGCCTGCGGTTTCTGTTCTGCTGCTTCGTTCAGCGAGACCGGCGTGGATTCGTTTGACCATGGCGGCAACCATGTTGACGGCTGTGGATACGGCACCGAGGATGATCAGTACGGAAATCAGCGGTGTCATGAATTTACTGCCGACGCCCTGCTGAACCATAAATAATGTCGGGACGCTCTGCTGGATCATTTCCGGGTTCTGGTATACGGTCATGATTCCGAGGACGACCATGATCATCAGAAGGGCATTTAATACGGCACCGACTGCCATGCTCTTTCCGGCATCCTGCGGTTTTTCGAAGGATTTGGCATGCTGGACGAAGACTGCGACATTGGCAAGCTGGAAGGTTCCGTAGAGGAATGCGGCGTACAGGGCTTTGCCGAATGGGAGGTCTGCGGTTTTCATGGCGTTTACAGTATCGCCGATCTTTCCGGCTCCGGCGATGATGTTCGGGACGTAGACGATCAGCAGACCGGCAATAATGCAGATGGACAGCACTGACGCTACTTTCCGCACCAGATCCGTTCCGAATACCGAAACGACGAAAATAATTTTCCAGTTTCATAACGATTCTCCCTTCTTCCTAACAAGCAAAAGGGCATACTGACCTTCTGTTGGTCAATACGCCCTTGTATCTCCGATGTGCTTTAGTATATCACAGTTTTAACGCGAATGCACTCAATTTTAAGCAAAACGCAAAAGATCCCGGGATTTTTCTCTCCCGGGATCTGAAAATTCTTACTATGTAATTCTTTTTTAAACCACACGTCTTACCGCAAGAATCGTGGTATACGCTGCGTTGCTGCTGATCTTGATACCGTCGCGCTCATTGCTTGCGTGTACGATTGCACCGCCGCCGATGTAGATGGCTACGTGGCCGCTGTAGCAGATAATATCGCCCGGCTGAGCCTCTGCATAAGATACACCGCGTCCTACACCACGCAGTGCACTGGAGGAATGCGGAAGGTCGTATCCGAAGTGTGCGTAAACGCTCATGATAAAACCAGAGCAGTCAGCTCCGTTGGTAAGGCTTGTGCCGCCCCATACGTATGGATTTCCAATAAACTGGGTTGCATAGGATACGATGGCGCTTCCTGTTGCACTTCCGGTGCTGCTGGAGCTGCTGGAATCATCCGAGCTGCTGGTATCGCTGGACGAAGAATCATCGTAAGAGCTTCCTCCGTTAGACGGTGTTGTTGTCGTGGTGGAGCTTCCTGTGCTGGACGGTGTGTTGTCTGCCGTTGTTGTATTATTTGCAGCACTGCTTGCGGCTGCTTCTGCTGCTGCCTGTCTTGCTGCTTCTGCCTGGCGGGCTGCCTCGGCTGCTTCTGCTGCCTGACGGGCCTCTTCGGCTTTTCTTGCTGCCTCTTCGGCTGCAATCTCCTCCTGGATCTGCTGGATCTTTGCGTTCTGCTCTGCCAGTACTGCGTTGTACTGTGCAGCCATGTCGTTCAGGTCTGCGATCTGGTTTTCGTAGTCATCGGAAACGGCTTTTTTCTGCTCAAGCATTGCCTCAAGGGACTGCTGCTGTGCTTCCTGCTCTGCCTCACTGGCTTCGAGATCTGCTTTTTCATCTGCAAGCTGATTGCTGTAGTCTGTTACCTGCTGTACAAGATCCATGTACTCCTGCAGGCACTCTCTGTCGTATTTGTATAATTTCTGGGTGTACTCAGCCTGGTTGAGAATGCTGCTTAAATCTTTTCCCTCCAGAAGAAGTGCTGCCCAGCCGTTGTCTCCGCCGCTCTCATAGAGGAACTGGATTCGTTTTTTCATCAGCTCGTACTGCTCGTCCTCTTCAGCCTGGGACTGTGCCAGTTTTTCCTGTGTTGTTTCAATTTCTGTCTGTTTCTCTGCAATTTCATTTTTCAGATTTTCCACGGATGCCATGGTTACGACAAGCTGTGCGTCCAGGTCATCAATCTCGCCGGTAATCTGATTCTTTTTGGTTTCCAGATCGTCGATTTCTGCTTTTGCGTTGTCAAGCTGTGCGCTGGTCTCTGCCTGTGCTGCCTGCTGCTGCTGTAACTGCTCCTGTTTCGAGGCGCTTACTGTCATTACCTGAGCTGCACTTACGATCACTGCTAAACTTAAGGCAAGAAATTTTTTTCTCATTCTTTCACTCCCAAATTGATTCGTTGTATGTAGGTTTCTTTGTTTCAGGTTTCCCTGTTTCTTAGAAATTCAATTATTCTGTAACAATTTTGAAATATTTTTCCCAATTCTTTTACATAATATCACAATTCACAAATGGATGCAAGGAAAAATATCCCGACTTTTTGTAAACAATTCGTGAACAGTAACGATACATGTTATTTTACCTTCTGTACACTCACACAACTCAATTTGTATTGATCCGGCGAGGAAAGCGCATCGCCGTCAGGGATTGAAAAGTCCTCTGCGGAGAATTTCGCACAGAGTGCCCGGTACTGATCCTCTGTAAAGTACGGCACCGCATCCTGATTCCATTCCAGACTGATTTCCTGATCGGTCACGCCGCGCGTTACAATTTTCCCGCCTTCAAAATCCTTTTGTTTCATTTCTTTTAACGCATTGTAAACTGCAGTTCCATAATCCAGACGTACTTTCAACACGGCATTGGCGTACTCCTCCACGCCGCCGTTTGCGATCAGTGCTCCGCCTGCCGCAGATGCTGCTGCGCCAAGTACATTCTGATACGATGCACCGTCCGAGAAGAGAATCTGTCCGCCCTCACCATACCAGCTTTTGATTTTTTCCAAATACGACGGTGATACGCTGCTGCTTTTCCGATACGTATAATCCAGCGTGATGCTGTTTTCTCCAAGTCCCAGATCCGCAGCGGCCGCCTCTGCACCGAGTGCATAACCTGTCCCGTACTTTGTTCCGTTCTCTTCGTTTTTCTGTCCGATATAGCCCAGGTGCGTGTAGCCGGCCTGTACTGCCGCATATCCTGCCAGGTAGCCGGCCTCTGATACATCAATTTCCAGGCTTTCTGTATTTCCGCGGAGACGGCTGCGGCCGCTCTCACTGACCGGTTCTGCCTCCAGCAGCAGAAAACGGACATCCTTCCAGTCGCGCTGTGCATCGTAAACGGCGCGGCTCATGCTCGTTCCGACACAGACGATAACGGATGCTCCCTTCTGCGCCGCCTCTTTGATGGTGTTTTCATAGTCCTCTGTTGTCCGTCCTGCCGGAACACTTGCTTCATATTTCAGACCGCTCTCGTCTCCATACTGCGCAAGACCGTTCCATGCTGACTGATACACGGCATCGGAAGCTACCTCACTGCCGTCGGTTACCAGCACCAGATCCACTGGTTCCGTCTTTTCTTTTCCGCAGCCGCCCAGCAGCAGCAACGACACTACGCCAAGACAGAGCGCCCATTTCCAGCTCTTTCGCATGTTTACTCCCCTTGTATTTTTATTTTCCAGATTTTTTCTTTTGTATTTCTGATCTGCGTCTTTCACGCACCTTCTAGTATAGACAATTCCAGCGCAAAAAGAAAGAGAGAATACACGAACTACAAAGTTTTTTTGTATTCTCTCTTATTTTTTATAGAAGATATTTTACTGGAACAGATCGTTCAGGATTTCTGCCGGTTTCTTCCTGCGGTAGCCTTCACTGTCACTTAAGATACTGCTGCTCCAGGTGAAATGATTCACACCGGTCAGATAGGACCGGTCAAGAACTTTTACACCATACCGCTCATACGCAACCGGATAATACATTTTCATGTATTCATTTGCCAGCTCAATAGCTTCACTGTTAATGCTTCCTGTTGAAGAAACGGTTCCGCCAAGCTGAATATACGGCGGTGTCGCATGAATGACAACCACGCTGCCGTCCGAGCACTGGCCAATGACAATCCAGACATGACCGCTCTTGCTGACCACATCACCCGGCGTAAATTTCTGGGATGTATCGCCTGTCACGCAGGTTCCCCAGCCTTTTCTTGCAAAGTAGGCCGGCATTCCAGTGGAGGTTGTCGTTGCATACTCTTTCGTCACCTGATGTGCGGTCCATCCGACATAGCCGGAACAGTCAAGACCTTTTCCGTACTCATACAGATGATCGGAATAGTTGTAGGTGGAATTCTGTGTATTGAAGAATTGTTTCCACTGCGCATTGACGCCGTAACTCTCTGCCTCTGCGTCTGTGTGGCCGCCTCCCCAGATATACAGGGTGTTTCCAAGCGGAAGCAGTGCATTTTTCAGAAAGTTCCGTACGGTGCGGACACCGATCTGCGCGGACGGTTCAAATCCGTCCGGACTCTGTACCAGCTTGCCGTCCTCATCGAACACATACGTTTTTCCGTCGATCACCTGTTTTCCGGTTATCATGCCGCCCCAGTTTCGGAAATAGTATGTATTTCCGCCAATCGACTGCCAGCCGATTGCCATTTTCGAGTCAGATCCAAGGTAATAGAGGTTATTATCATAGGTAATAAACGCATTCTTGTACATGCCGCCCCAGCTTCTCGGATAATAATAGTTATAATCCCAGTATACCCAGCCGCTTGTCGCCATAACGCCGTTTTTGTCTACATAATAATAGTTTCCGTCGTACTGAAACAGCTCGTCATCTCTTCTGGTTCCATTGGCGTTGATCCAGTAATGCGTTCCGTCCAGAAGCAGCCAGCCCGTATGGCTTGTGCCGTCCTCATCGAAATAATACGTTTTTCCGCCGTTCTGCACCCAGCCGGTGGCAAATGTTCCATCTGAATTGGCATAGTATGTTTTACCGCCGATGGTAAATGTCTGATCATGGTACAGACCGCCCCAGCTCTGGAATGCGTATTTTGTTCCGCCGATGGTATGAATTCCGGTGTACATGCCGCCCCAGCTTCGGAAATAGTAGCGGTTTTTGTCGTAGGTGATCCATTCAGACGATGCCATCGTACCGTCTTCTTTCATCCAGTACCAGTTGTTGTCATATTTCACCCAGCCGGTCTGAAGCGACGTATCCTTGTTGATCCAGTAATACGTTCCGTTGGTCAGATACCAGCCCTCTTTTGTAATCTGCTCGCCGTCTTCCAGAAAATAGTATTTCTTTCCATTGATATCGCAGACACCTGTATAGAAGGTTCCGTCATCCTTTGCCCAGTATTTCTTTCCCTGCCAAGTAAAAGATTCGTTATGGTAAACGCCGCCCCAGCTGTGGAAATAATATCTTGTTCCGTCAACCTCTTTCATTCCGGTGTACATCACACCGTCACCGTCGAAATAGTATCGGTTGTTGTCATACGTGATCCATTCAGATGCAGCACGTGTGCCGTCCGCTTTCAGCCAGTACCATTTGCCTTCCAGCTTCAGCCAGCCGGTCTGAACAGAACCATCCTGATTGATCCAGTAAGTCTGATCTCCCAGCTGAACCCAGCCGGTCTGGCTGGCATGATAGATCGATCCGTCATTCTGCGCTATGTAGGTTTTTCCTTTTACGGTAAAGAAGGTGTTTCGATATACACCACCCCAGCTCCGGAAATAATACTCGTTTCCTCCGATGCTCTGGAAACCGTTTTTATAAATGCCGCCCCAGCTCTGGAAGTAATACAGATTGTTGTTGATTTCTTTCCAGCCGGATGCCATCATGACACCATTATCATCAAACCAGTACCAGTTATCATCGTACAGCAGCCAGCCGGTCTGCAGGACGCCGTCTTCTCTTACCCAATAATATGATGTGCCTTTTTTCAGCCAGCCTTTTTGTGTGATCTGCGCTCCCGTAGTATCATCAAATGCGCAGAGATCACCATGTCCATTCATTGTTCTGACTATTCCACGGGCAACGATACCATTTTCCTGTACATAGTACATTTTTCCACTGATGCTGAGATACACATTTCTCTGAATGCCGCCCCAGCTCTGGAAATAATAAAGGTTTCCATCTACTTCCTGAAAACCATTTTTATAGATTGCTCCGTCTCCCTTGGCATAATAAAAATTATTATCGTATGTGAACCAGCTGTTTTCTGCCATGCGGCCGTTCCGGTCCGGATCCAGCCAGTACCAGTTTCCATTCCGGTAAAGCCATCCTGTTTTCAGCTGTCCGTTCTCATAAAAATACCAGCCGTCGCCTGCCCTAACCCAGCCATTCTGACTGGCCCGCACAGCAGCACTGCTGTCCTGTGAAGCCTGTGTCTGCGTTTCACTCTGTATCCCGCTCTGCTGATCCTCTGTCTCCACAGACTGGTCCATCACCGTGCTGCTCCCCACAGCACTCGCGGAAACAGTCGTCGGATGTACGCTGAGCATCAGCACCATAAAAAGTGTACCGCCCAGAAGACTTCTCAATTTTTTCTTCGATGTCATTGGCAAGTAACTCCCTTACTATATTATATCTGCTTTTCTCTCCATGTTATCATTAGAAATTATATTATCTTTTGTAATATTTTGCAATAAAAACGTAAAAAAAGAGACATTCACGAAGGAATGTCTCTTTTTTTCTGTGTTTTATTTCACGCTTTATTCTGTCTTTTCAAGACAATATCCTGTGTTATTAGAACAATCCTGTAATCTTTCCAGTAGCGTCTACATCGATACGCTCTGCTGCCGGAACTTTCGGCAGACCTGGCATGGTCATGATGTCACCGGTCAGGGCTACGATGAAGCCTGCACCAGCGGAGATTTTCAGGTTACGTACGGTAACTTCGAATCCGGTCGGTGCGCCGAGTTTGGTCTGATCATCGGTCAGGCTGTACTGGGTTTTTGCCATACAGATCGGGCAGTTGCCAAATCCGAGAGCCTCTAACTGTTTTGCCTGTTTCTGTGCATTTGCGGTCAGGACAACTCTGCTTCCGCCGTAGATCTTCTGAACGATGGCGTTCAGTTTCTCTTCGATGGAGCCTTCCAGATCGTATGCATAGGTGAAATCGTTCGGCTGCTCGCAAAGACGGACAACTTCTTCTGCCAGGGCTACGCCGCCCTCGCCGCCTTTTGCCCATACCTCGGACAGAACAACGTTGACACCGAGCTCTTTGCATTTCTCCTCAACCAGCTTCAGCTCTGCTTCGGTATCGGTCGGGAATGCGTTGATGGCAACGACACATGGCAGTTTGTATACGTTTGTGATGTTGCTTACGTGTTTCAGAAGGTTCGGCATACCTTTCTCCAGAGCTTCCAGGTTCTCGCCGTTCAGTTCTGCTTTCGGAACGCCGCCGTTGTATTTCAGGGCACGAACAGTTGCTACGACTACAACTGCGTTCGGTTTCAGGCCTGCCATACGGCATTTGATGTCGAGGAATTTCTCAGCGCCAAGGTCAGCACCGAAGCCTGCCTCTGTGATAGTGTAATCTGCTAATTTCAGGCACATTTTGGTTGCTGTTACAGAGTTGCAGCCGTGTGCGATGTTTGCGAATGGTCCGCCGTGAACGATAGCCGGAGTTCCTTCCAGTGTCTGTACCAGGTTTGGTTTCAGAGCATCCTTTAAGAGTGCTGCCATAGCGCCCTGTGCATGCAGATCTCCTGCTGTTACCGGTTTCTGCTCTGCTACTTTTCCGTAGGTATATCCGATGATGATTCTGGAAAGTCTTTCTTTCAGATCTGAAATGTCGCTTGCCAGACACAGAACTGCCATGATCTCAGATGCTACGGTGATATCGTAGCCGTCTTCTCTCGGCATTCCGTTTGTTTTTCCGCCAAGGCCGTCTACAACACTTCGAAGCTGACGGTCATTCATATCTACGCATCGTTTCCAGGTGATCTTTCTCGGATCGATATTCAGAGCGTTGCCCTGGAAAATGTGGTTGTCGATCATAGCTGCCAGCAGGTTGTTTGCTGCACCGATTGCATGGAAGTCACCGGTGAAGTGAAGGTTGATATCTTCCATTGGAACAACCTGTGCGTATCCGCCGCCTGCTGCTCCGCCTTTTACACCGAAGACCGGTCCAAGAGATGGCTCGCGAAGTGCAACCATTGCTTTTTTACCGATTCTGGAAAGTCCGTCTACCAGACCTACAGAAGTTGTTGTTTTTCCTTCTCCTGCCGGTGTCGGGTTGATGGCTGTAACGAGGATCAGTTTTCCATCCTCCGCATTGGTGTCTTTTAACAGGTTGTAATCAATTTTTGCTTTGTACTTTCCGTACTGCTCCAGATATTTGTCATCAATACCTGCTTTTTCTGCGATCGCTGTGATCGGCTGCATGGTACATTCCTGTGCAATTTCAATGTCTGATTTGTAACCCATTGTTTTAAAATCCCCTTTCTTTTTTCCGCTTTGTCCGCCGATTGATAGCCATATTTTACCATGTTTTGTAAGATGATTCAATTGATAATTATTTATTTCACAATCTTTATACGTTTTGTACCAAAAAATGCAGAAAATTCCGCCAAAAGGCGGAGCGGCACAATTCTGCATTAAAAAGAGAAGGATTCCCGGCTTTTTGCTGCCGAAAATCCTTCTCTTTTTTATTTTTTAAGAATACTGCGACTCATCCACCTCAAACGGTTCGTCGCACGGTCCTTCGAGGAGGCGGTAGCTGCCCTGTGTGGAGAAGTAATACCATTTTCCGTCGATCAGTTTCCATCCTTTTACGGCGTAGCCGTTTGCGTCAATGTAATATCTCTGCTCGGTGTCGTTTGCATAGCGGTGCGGGTTCAGGGAAACCCATTCGCTTTTGGCCCATCGGTCTTCGTCTTCGATATAGAACTTCCAGCCCTCATCGGTTTTGGTCCAAATGGAGGTTACCTGCTCTTCCATTTTTTCGAAGAATTTGGATTTCTGGGAGAGATCATCATTGAGCTGGTCGAAGGTCAGCTTCTCTGCAAGCGTCTGTTCACCTGAAAACAGGTTCGTTCCAAGACCGAGGCGGTCACCCTCAATGGTAGCTCCGAGACTTGCGATGGTGGTCGGGAACATGTCCATGGTGGTGAAACTTCTGTTTTTCTCCTGCTGCGGCTGGATCGGAGAGTTGATGATCACGTTGTATACGGTTCTGGTGTAGTCCGGATCAATGTTCTCACAGAAATCGGAATCCATCGTCAGATGGTCGCCAGAAATTACGATCGTTGTGTTCTCGTAGAAATCCTGCTGCTGAATCCAGGAAACGAACTCGGTGACCTGCTTGCTGGAGCAGTGCAGAACCATTCCGTACTGGTTGTCACCGTCGTTTTCTTCATCGCAGAGCTCACACGGATATCCATCCTCAAAATGGGTGTCTGCGGTCAGCATGGTGAAGTTGAACGGCTCTCCCTCTGCTGCGATTTCGGTCAGACGGTCTTTGGCAAAGGAAAAGAGTTTTTCATCCTCATAGCCCCACCATTCGTAATATCCTTCCGGGATCAGGCCTTTTTCCATAGCCCAGCTGTAATCGTCTACTTCGTAGTCGCCGTGCTCTTTAAAGTACTCTTCCCGGCCGCCGAACTGTCCGATTGAACCGATGAAGAAATACTGCTTGTAGCCTTCATCCGCCAGGACATCACCCAGGGTATTGATTTCCGGGAAGAAGCTGGCCTGATATGCCATCTCATTTCGCTGGATTCCGATGCTGAGAGGCAGACCGGAGGTCTGTGCGAAAATTCCGGCAATGGTCCAGGTTGCGTTTACGGTAGGCTGGCCGCCGCCGAGCAGCTCCGAATTGGAAAAACTGATGTTGTCTGCGGCAAGCTGGGTCAGCTCCGGGATATAGTTTTTATCGAATGCTCCGCCGGAAGCTTTGTCTGCGTAGGTGCTCTCCATGGATTCCAGATAGAGATAGATCAGATTTCGTTTCTGTTCCGGGAACGTGATATTCACGCGGTCCGGATCTACGTAGTTGTCTTCTACCACGGTATTGTACGTGCTCTGATTTTTCAGATATTCTTTTACGTCCAGTGCTGCCCACACGTCATTGATGGAATAGACGATGCTGGCGGCTCCTGCCGCGATACAGATCATCCCGAACGCCACATGGGCTTTGCGTTTTTCCCGAAGAAAAATGCTGACCAGAATCAGAAGGATGAGTGCTGCCGCTGCGATCAGCGCACTTGAGCAGACATAACTCATCAGAAGATCATGGCTGGTTCCGGCAATCGGGGCCTTTAACTGGTAAACAAGCTCTTCCATGCTCAGATTCGGCCATGTTTTCCGCATCCAGCGCTCGGACGTAAACAGCAGCACGCCAAGCGTTCCGATCAACACTGCAAACACAGCCAGCAGAATGCGCCCTGCTTTTTTCGTTTTTTTCTGTTTCTTGTGTTTCATCTTCCTACCTCCAAAAAGCATTACAGCTTACAAAATCTTAACTTTTCTTTACAATCGCCTTACGTATTATAGCAAAGACCGTTTTAAAAAGATAGAAAATTTTTATAAAATTTTTGCACAAAAAGTGCAGCCAAAAACATATTTTTTGCATGACACATAAAAACCCGCCCGGCACCGCAAATCTCTTCGCGGCCCAAGCGGGTTTTTCATCTCTATTCCGGGAAAGCCTTATCAGCTTGCCTTGTTCTTTCTCTGTTTGATGACCTTCAGTCGTGTGAACTCCTCGCGCTCCTTCTCCTCCAGTGCGTCCGCGATATCCTTGGACAGCTGGGTGTAATGCGGAATCGTGATGTTCTTCAGCGCGTTGGCACGCTTCTGTGTTTTCTTGATTGCCGCAGCAAGGCGGTACGCCGAGTTCTCTATCATGGAAAGGTTTAAGGTCAGGTCTTTTACTTTTTCAAAGGCCTGTCTTGCCTGATCCAGGGACTCCTTCGTGCTGTAGTAAGCATAAGTCGGGGCCTGTCCGGACGGATCAGCCTCTACCAGCGGAATTTCCACGCCCATGATACTCCTTGTCTTGATCCGGATAGATTCCTCCACCGGAACGGTATAGGACACGGTCTGTACGTTGGTGATACCGATCTCCATGTTCGCAATCTGCAGCGCCGCATATGCTTCGCGGAACGTCACATCAATCTGACGCTGAATATCCTTTGCCTCATCGATCAGGCCCATGAGCTCGCGGATCAGAATATTCCGCTTCTTGTCCATCAGCTCGTAACCCATGTGGGCAAGTTTCAGAGAGTTCTTTGCAAGAATCAGGTTTCCCTTGGTAGGAAAGGTATTCGGGTCCATTCCGATCTCACTCCTCTCGCTTACTCATTCATGGCATCGGCTTCTGCCTTTGCTTTTGCTACTGCATCAATGGTGGTCGGATGATAATACTGATCCAGAACCTTGGTGTTGACACGGTCGAGCTCTTCTCTCGGAAGCAGTCCAAGAAGCTCCCATGCCTTGTTCAGCGTATCTTCCATGGAACGGTTTTCATCCATTCCCTGGCCGATGAATTCATGCTCGAATTCATTACCGAATACCAGGTACTGTTTATCGATCGGAGAAAGCTCATCCTCACCGATAACGGATGCCAGGGAACGCGCATCTCCTACCTTTGCATAGCAGGAGAACAGCTGGTTCGCTACGTCCTGATGATCGGCTCTTGTGTAGCCCTCACCGATACCATCCTTCATCAGACGGGAAAGACTCGGCAGTACGCTGATTGGCGGGTAAATAGACTGGCCGTGAAGCTGACGGTCCAGTACGATCTGACCCTCGGTGATGTAACCGGTCAGGTCAGGGATCGGGTGCGTGATATCATCGTTTGGCATGGTCAGGATCGGAATCTGTGTTACGGATCCCTCTACACCCTGTACGATTCCGGCGCGCTCATACAGCGTAGCCAGCTCACTGTACAGGTATCCAGGATAACCTTTACGGGAAGGAATCTCTCCACGGGAGGAGGAAACCTCACGCATAGCCTCGCAGAAGGATGTGATATCGGTCAGGATAACCAGGATATGCATGCCTTTCTCGAATGCAAGGTACTCGGCAGCTGTCAGCGCTACCTTCGGAGTGATCAGACGCTCTACAACCGGGTCGTTTGCCAGGTTCAGGAACATAACAACGTGGTCAGATACACCGCTTTCCTCAAAGGTCCGGCGGAAGAACTCTGCTACGTCGTATTTAACACCCATAGCGGCAAATACGATTGCAAACTTCTCATCAGAATCTCCAAGGGATGCCTGCTGTACGATCTGTGCTGCCAGCTGGTCGTGCGGAAGTCCGTTTCCGGAGAAGATTGGCAGCTTCTGGCCACGAATCAGGGTAGTCAGACCGTCGATTGCAGAAATACCGGTATGGATATAGTTTCTTGGGTATTTACGGGTAACCGGGTTCAGCGGCAGGCCGTTGACGTTTCTTCTTACCTCTGCGTCAATTGGTCCCATGCGGTCGATCGGTTTTCCGATACCGTCGAAGGTACGTCCAAGGATTTCTTCGGAAAGTCCGATCTCCATCGGATGTCCGGTCAGACGGGTATGGGTATTGGTAAGAGACATGCTCGAAGTTCCCTCAAATACCTGAATAACGGCTTTGTCTTCGTATACAGCAACGATACGTCCCAGTTTTTTCTCATTGCCGTCTACGGTAAATTCTACGATTTCCTCGTAGGAAGCATTTTTTACACCTTCCAGAACAACCAGAGGGCCATTGACCTCACTAAGGCCTAAATATTCAATTGCCATGATGAATTCCCTCCTTAACCATTCTTCTCGAGTACCTTATCGTAGAAGGTGTCGATATCTTTTTTGTATGTGTCAAACAGATCCAGACGGTCATTCGGTACATCGTATTTAATAGAAACGACGCGGTCGAAGATCTTGTCCTCTTTCAGTACGGACATTGGCATGCCCATCGTCACGAGCGCTTTGGATTTCTTGTACAGATAAAGAATAACTTCCATCATCTTGTACTGTTTTTCCAGAGATACGCAGGTGTCATCCGGATGGAATGCGTTCTGCTGCAGGAAGCCCAGTCGAATAACTCTGGCGATTTCCAGGGTCAGCTTCTGGTCATCCGGAAGAACATCGCTACCGATCAGTTTTACAATTTCCATCAGGGAGCTCTCGGAGTTCAGGATTCCCATTAACTGGTTCCGCATATCTACAAAGTTTTTGTTTACGTGATCTTTGTACCACGGCGACAGATCCTGCAGGTATTCACTGTAGCTGGTCAGCCAGTGGATCGCCGGGAAATGACGGGCGTAAGCCAGAGATTTGTCCAGTCCCCAGAAGCAGCGGACGAAACGTTTGGTGTTCATGGTAACAGGCTCGGAGAAGTCACCACCCTGCGGAGATACGGCTCCGATGATGGATACGCTTCCCTCTGCGCCGCAAAGGGTCTGCATCATGCCGGCACGCTCATAGAAAGCGGACAGACGGGATGCCAGGTATGCCGGGAAACCTTCCTCGGCAGGCATTTCCTCCAGACGGCCGGACAGCTCACGGAGTGCCTCTGCCCAACGGGATGTAGAGTCTGCCATGATTGCTACATCATAGCCCATATCGCGGTAATACTCAGCCAGTGTCAGTCCGGAATACAGAGATGCCTCACGGGCTGCAACAGGCATGTTGGATGTGTTGGCGATCAGGGTGGTACGATCCATCAGCGGGTTGCCGCTCTTCGGGTCGATCAGTTCCTGGAACTCCTCCAGAACCTGTGTCATCTCGTTTCCACGCTCTCCACATCCGATATAGATGATGATATCGGCATCAGACCATTTTGCGATCTGGTGCTGGGTCATGGTTTTTCCGGTACCGAATCCGCCAGGGATGGCTGCTGTGCCGCCTTTTGCGATCGGGAACATCGTATCCAGGATACGCTGTCCTGTGATCAGCGGAACGGATGCCGGATATCTTTTCAGGGTTGGACGCGGTACACGGATCGGCCATTTCTGTGCCAGTGTGATCTCTTTTTCGGTGCCGTCTTCCAGTTTCAGTTTTACAATCGGGTCAAGGATGGTATACTTTCCGTCTTTGGCAGCCCAGATAACCGTGCCGTTGACATCCGGCGGAACCATCGATTTGTGAACGATGGAACGGGTTTCCTGTGTTTCTGCAATGATTGCGCCGCCCATCAGCTCTTCGCCTTCCGAAACAGTTACATGGACATCCCATTTTTTCTCTGTATCCAGAGAATCTACGGTAAGGCCGCGGCTGATGTATTTACCGGACTGCTTTGCAATCTCGGACAGCGGACGCTCAATACCGTCAAAAATGTTGTTCAGGATTCCAGGTCCCAATGTAACAGAGAGGGCATCTCCGGATGCGGTAACTGTTTCGCCTGGTTTCAGTCCTGTGGTTTCCTCGAAAACCTGTACTGTAGTGGTATCCTTTGTCAGGGCAATAACCTCGCCGACCAGACGTTCTTTACCAACGTAAACCATCTCGGACATTTTAAATCCGGTGTTTCCTTTCAGATATACGACCGGACCGTTGATTCCATAGATAACTCCGGTTTTATTCATGCTCTACACCTCCGTGAAAGATGAAATTCTCCCGCTCTTCGTTCAGAAGGGTCTCGAAGGAATTATCGATCAGAATATTTTTCTCCGGAATGACCGCGCGCACGCCGCCAAGGAACGGCATGGCCGAAATGGTAAGGGTTACGGAGAGTTTCTGCTCCAGGGAAGCCTTATGAGCTTCGTCTGACGGATCCAGATATAAGGTCAGTTTGTCATTTCCGGCAAACGTAACGGCTTCACGGATTTTGCGCTCCAGATACTCCTCATAGGATGGATCCTTTTTATAAGCGGTAAGTTTTTCACGAACTTCTTTAAACAGTTTTTCTTTTAATTCCAGATTTTTACGGGACAGCTTCCGTCTGATATGAAGCTGATCCGCTGACAGTGTCTTATTGACATCACGTTTTGCTTTCTCGGTCTCGGCAGCAATTTCTTCTTCTGCCTGACGTCTTGCAGTTGCTTTATGCTCCTCGAAGATCTTATCCAGAGCTTTCTGGTGATCGCCGATCACACGTTCTGCTTCACGGTTTGCACTGTCCAGGGAATGATTATAAAAATTCTGAAGTTTCTCCTCAGTAGTCAATTGTGTCACCTCCAGGGCATTCTTACAGTTTTAATCCAATAGATTCATTTACAAAGGAAGTGATAAAGTCCGGCGCTCTTCCGGTACCGTGACGGTCCGGAATTTCAATGAGCAGCGGAAGCTTATGGTTGAGGCGGACATCCTCCAGAATGTCCGGGAATTCCTTCCCGAACTTTTCTGTAAGGAGAATAATTCCGATCTCTTTGTCTGCCAGTGTTTTCTGCAGTGTATCATAAAGCTCCTCGCGCTCATGAACGACAACGCCTTCCACTCCGGCCAGGCGCATGCCCGTCTGAGTGTCTACGTTATCACTGATCAAGAACATTTTCATTTATGATTCCTCCAACTTAAGGTGAAGATCAATACCTTCCGGTTTTGGAATCAAAGTTTACCAAGAATCATGAAGGAGATGATCAGACCATACAGAGCGATACCTTCGGCCATAGCTACGAAGATCATGGATTTACCAAAGATGCTGCCGTCTTCGCTGATTGCTCCAAGAGCTGCGCTTGCGGAAGATGCAACGGCGATACCGGAACCAATACCGGAAAGACCTGTAACAAGAGCTGCACCGATGTAACCAAGACCGGTTGCAAGACCAGCGCCTGCTTCTGTTGCAGCAGATGCAGTTGTTGCGCCTGCGAAGGAAACAACGGTTGCGATCAGCAGAAGGCCGAAGAAGCCGCTTACATTGGCTGCCAGAGATTTTTTGTAACGATTTTTGTTGTGCTCACCTTTGAAGTAATAAGTCATAGGAACAACGATGGTTAATACCATTGCGATTGCAGTAAGTACCTGTACAAATGCTGAGTTCATAATAGTTTTCCTCCTGAAGTTAATTCATTAAATTTACTCTTTGCTGCGATCCGGAGCCATTTTCACTTTTTCCCGATACAGCTTCCCGCCATATTCACTTCCATTTCGCATGGCTCTGAATCCTCTTTTATTTCTCGCCTTTTTTCAAAAACGGAACAAACGGTTTTCCGTCTCCTTCATAGAACCGGCTGAACATCTCGTAATACTCCAGACGCAGTACCTGGATCGCTACCAGCAGTGCCTCAAGGCAGGCAACGAAGACATTTCCGAGAACAATAACCGGCCAGCTGATGCTGCCGCCGCCTGTTGCTCCGCCGAGCATCAGGACAACCTCCATCATAGCCGCATGGCTGACTGCATATGCGCCGACACGGACAAAGGAAATTGTGTTGGAGAAGTAGCTCAAAAGCACATCGAAGAGTTCGAAGAATGCCTGTACAAAGAACATTCCCTTTCCAGTCTCCGGAAATGCATTGCCCTTCTTCTCTACCATACGCTCCAGTGGCTCTTTTAAGAAGATCGCAAGAAGCGGAATACCGAACATGACTACCATCACGCCGACAGCCGGAGCTTTATGGCCGCTGAACAGGAGAACGAGTGTAACGGCAAGGGCTCCGTAGAAAATGAAGCCTGCCAGGGAGTTCTGGCTGAACAGAAGCTCGCCGAGCTTATGGTTTCTTGCTGCATTAATCATATGCAGAACCATTCCTGTCAGAATCATGAACATACCAAATGCAACCGCTGCGACAAATACGGTGTTCATCGAACCGATGAACGGAAGCGTTGTCATCGCTTCCTTCGGATGCAGCCAGAGGGCCGGTATGACATTCTCAAATCCGAAGAAGCTGCCGAACAAGAATCCGAAGATCACAGAGAATACCGCGCAGGTACTCATGATCGCTGCCAGATCCATCTTCTTGTAGTGGTACAGCAGTGCGCCGCCAATCAGCAGACACAATCCCTGTCCTACATCGGCAAACATGATTCCGAAAATAAAGGCATAGGTGAGTCCTACGATAATCGTAGGGTCAATTTCATTGTAATTTGGCAGTCCGTACATCTTCACGTACATCTCAAACGGACGGAAGATTTTCGGGTTTTTCAGCTTTGTCGGCGGCTGACGCAGAACGTTGTTTGCATCATCCTCGATGAAGCAGAAGAGATTTGTGTCGTTTTCGATGTCCTTCTGGAAGGAAGCGGCATCTTTTTCCGACATCCAGCCGCACAGAATATAGAAGGTTTCCTTCTTGGATTTTGTGCAGGCTGCCAGGCGACGGACATCAAAGTTGCCGGAGAGCTGCTCTAACTGCTCTTTTGCTGCAACCAGATCCTCTGCGGAATCCGAAAGGCATTTTGCCAGTTTCCGTGAGCACTCGCTGAGTGCATCGTCTGTCTTTTTGATTTCTGCCTGAAGTGCTGCGTAAGCATCCTCCGGCGTTCCGCTGTACTCGTCCGGAACGTAGATTCTTTCGAAGTGCAGGGATGAGAATACGGCGTCCACTTTCGTGACCTGATCTCTCGGGCAGAAGTAAATGCCCCATACATACTGCTCATCGGAATGGCAGCGGTAGAATACCGTATCGCTGTTCTCATAGCAGTAGCTCTCAAACTTGTTGTAATACTCTTTTGTGATCTTTCCGAATCTGAATTTGATAAAGTGGAAATCCAGAATGGAGGAAAGATTGCAGTGCAGATCCTGGAACGGCTCGATTTTCTGTGCTTTTTCCATCAAGTCTTTCTTTTTTGCTTCCAGTTCTGTACGCTCCTGGTTCAACTGGCCAAGGGTGTGATCCAAACCATGGACACAGTTGATGGCATCTTCCAGGGAAAGTCTTTTCGTGGTGGTACGCTTGTCTTCCGGCAGAAGTGCTGTAAAATCTTCCGCCTGTTTTAAGGTCTCTTTGTATGGGTTGATCTGGATATACGGTGTGATATTCTGCATCGTAGACAGCTCCGTCAGCGCGTTTTCCAGATGTATCTCATATTTTGAGAGATAAGTGTTGACCACACGGTCAATGTCGGCTTTCGGCCCGGTGATGCTCAAAAATTTCATCTTGACAATCAATGAGTACACCTCCCCGTGTATTAAGTTTTTGCGATATGCTGCATTGCCTCGTCAGCGCTGATACGGTAACGTACGCACTCGAGTGCAATAATAAGCCGGTTTACCTCGTGCTCTTTGTGATAGAGGTATGAGTATATGGTGGCAACGGAATAAGGATCCTGTCTGGATTCACTGGAAAGTATGTGCTTCATAATGGCTGCATACATGGATTCCAGCGTATCGACTTTGAAGGAATCATACCGTTTCGCATAATAGGTTTGTTCCAGCAGCTGGGAAAATGCACTCATATTCTCGGCTTCTACCAGTGCCTTTACCACATCCTTTTTCAGCCGGTGATGAACCGGAATCAGCAGGGCGTAGATTTGTGCGCTGGTCATGTGATAATAGCGTTTGGAACGGTAGATCCACTGAAGGTTCAGCATGTCAAACTTGCTTCCCCATGCAGCGGTCAGCTCTTCCAGATCCCGCTTTGTCACTACTTTTGATCTGTCTTTCCACATCTGTGCAAAGTAATACAGATCCAGGGTCATCTCATAGTCGAACAGGGTCGGACGCTCGATATCCGCGAGCTGCGACAGCGGGGCATAATATTCTGTCCCTTTCAGGTTCGCAATCAGTTCTTCGATCGTCCTGGAGGACGCCAGAAGATTGATGTCCAGCTGGGAATGCTTGTTAAAGAACTCGTCGAATATGGACAGGTTCAATACCACATCACGGTGATCAAATACCGTGTTCAGGCATTCTTTGATAACGGACACTTCGTATCGTTTAAAGTAGAGCGCAAGGAACTTTCTCTGCTCCACATTTGCAAAACGGTACAGCTTGGAAAAATCCCGGTATACCGTCAGGCGCAGCATTTTCTCGATCTGACCTCGGTGAAGGTCAGCTTCGTTGTAGCCCTCAAACAGATCCTCATAGCCTTTATGCTGCTTGAGGTAAGAAACTGCCTGCGGTACACTCTCCAGTTCCACGATTTCCCGAAAATTCTGGTCGTTTAAAAGATGGCTCTGCATGGCTCTTATCTTTGTGGTAAGGCCGCTGTAGGATAATAGACCGCTCATCGTTTCACTTCCTTATAATGTTTTCGTAAATCTGCGTGGACAGTGTTCCGTGATTCTGTTCGTAATAAGCGTCCAGTGAAGATAGAAGTTCGGCGGCAGAGTCCCGCTGCTTTTTCTGATCCGCATCTGTAGTAGAATGAAGTTTTGTTGTGATCTCTTCAATCCGCTTTGCCGTTTCCGCTTCCAGATCTGCATCGAATTTTGCAATCCGCTCTTCCTGCTGCTCGTCCTGGAGCTTCTTCTGATTCTCGGCAGCCTGCATAATCTTAGTAGCAGCCGTTTCGATCTCTGCAAGTTTGTTAATTACAGATTCCATAGCATCGCTTTCCCTCCTTATTTATTTAAAAGACAACAAAGACGAGGAAAACTCCCCGCATCTTTGCTGTTAGTATTCTACACCTTTTTTTCCAAAGTTGACATATTGAAATCGTAAAAAAAAGTGGGATTTCGATCGACTTTTTGATTAAAAATAGACAATGGGTCATATTTTTTCTTCCAATCTCAATAGCCAAAAGATGGTCCCTCATATGATTTCGATATGGATCCAATCCGATTGTCATATTGCTGATAAGAAATGCTATGTGCAGGTTGATATTGTATATAGTATTTTGAAAACTTCGAAAATTTGAAAACGGGATTTTTCTGTTTTGCTTTTTCGGGAGCTATGATATACTGGATATGATTGGCTTTTATTCTAATATTTATCACTTAAGAAAGGAATTTTACGCATATGCGCCTTAGAAATATCAGAGGATCAAAAGATGTGATTGCTTCCTGTCCGTTCGTTGTGCAGGAGCCGGAGAGCTGCCGGGGACGGTGGGCTGAAATTTTTGGAAATGAAAATCCGATTCATATTGAGGTCGGTATGGGAAAGGGCCGCTTTTTGATGGATATGGCGGTTCTGCATCCGGAAATCAACTACGTCGGCATTGAAATGTACGACAGCGTGCTGCTCCGCGCAGTACAGAAACGGGAAAAACTGGAGACGGAAATCAAAAACCTGTTTTTCATCCGCATGGATGCACGCCAGCTTCCGGAAGTGTTTGCTGAGGGCGAGGTAAACCGCATTTACCTCAACTTCTCCGATCCGTGGCCGAAGGACCGCCATGCGAAGCGGAGACTGACGTCACATGAGTTTCTTGCACGGTACGAGAAGATTTTAAAGAAGGACGGAACACTGGAATTCAAAACCGATAATAAAGATCTGTTTGACTTCTCTCTTGAAGAGATGAAAAATGCAGAGGGATGGGAACTCACTGCATTCACATACGATCTGCACCACGATGTGGTTCTCTCAGAGGGAAATGTAATGACGGAATATGAGGAGAAGTTTTCCTCAATTGGAAACCCGATCTGTAAGATGGAGGCACGGTTTCTGTAGCGGAATGCTTTCGCAAATGATTTGATTCCCATCCAAAATACAAACCGGCAGCAGAACGGTCTCTTGAAAAGTAAGACCGCTCCGCTGCCGGTTTTTCTCTGTTTCTATCGCAATGTAAAAAAGTTGATACACAGACTTTTGGTATTTTGCTTGTAAAACAAGAAAAACACCGTCCCCGCAGCTCTCAGGTCTGCAAAAACAGTGCTTTCGATGCGCCTTCAGGGACTCGAACCCTGGACAAATAGATTAAGAGTCTACTGCTCTACCAACTGAGCTAAAGGCGCTTACTTTTGTTTTTCTGTGTTTCATTGGATGATCCACTCGCTGAACACAAATAAGATTATAAAGGATTCTGCCGAAAAAAGCAACCTTTTTTTCACTGTTTCTTTACTTTTGTTAAAAACAGCGAAAACAGGTCTTATAATTCTATTAAATTTCACAATTTTTTCGTATATTTCCGTTTGTTTCGATGACGGCTCCAATGGCAGCCGAACCTACTTCCGTTTCTTATCTTTCTTTTTCAAAAGCTTCTCCAGCTCCTGCATGGATTTCTGGATTTTATAAAGACAGCCGCTGCCGGCATATTTATTCTGATAGCAGAAATCCTGGAGTTTCTGCTGAAGGAAACATGATTTTCTGATCAAACTTCTTCTCCGCTTTCCGGCGTACCGGACACGGGCACCGGAAAAGTTCTTTTTCTTCTATATTATACAGGGAATGTCAACATTGACCAGAAAATAGCTTGTTTTAGCCATTGTTTTCCCATTTTCTTTCCGTTATAATACAGCAGAATACCATCTAATATCACTTACTATTTTGGGGGAATTTTATGAAAACACGAATGAATTTCAAGGATGAGTTTTACCAGAAATTAAAGCTCCTCGTCCTCCCGATTGCGATTCAGAACTTTATGCTGGCTCTCGTCAGCGCGACGGACGCAATCATGCTGGGATGGATTGACCAGACCTCGCTGTCGGCGGTTTCGCTGGCCGGACAGGTGCAGTTTGTTTTGAGCCTTTTTATCTCAGGCATCGCGGCGGGCGCCGGTATTATGGCAGCGCAGTACTGGGGGAAACAGGATGCCGCTTCGATCGAAAAAGTGATTCCGATCGCACTTCGCACCAACCTGCTGTTCTCCGGCCTGTTTACCATCCTTGCCGGTTTCTGTCCCGAAATGCTGATGCGCATCTTTACAAATGATGCGGCCCTGGTTGCAAGCGGAAGCCAGTATTTACGCGCTGTTGCACTCTCCTACGTACTCTGCGGTATTTCGCAGGTCTATCTGATCCTGCTGAAAAACACCGGTCATGCAGCAGTCAGCTCCCGCATCAGTTCCACTGCGGTTGTACTGAACATCATTTTAAATGCCATCCTCATCTACGGTCTTTGCGGTGCTCCGGCACTTGGGATCCGCGGAGCAGCTTATGCAACGGTAGCTGCCCGCGTTGTGGAACTGATCTGGGCTTATCTCGAGACAAAGAAACCGGAGCGTGTACGGATTCTCTGGAACCGCCTCTTCTCTTCCGCAGGGAAAATACTTTCAGAAGACTTCTGGCGCTACACGCTTCCCGTGCTTGCGGCCTCCCTCGTCTGGGGAATTGCCTACGTTCTGTACTCCGTTATCATGGGCCACATGGGAAGCGATGCTGTTGCAGCAAACTCGATTACCTCGATTGCAAAGAGCCTCCTCTCCTGCCTGATCCGCGGTGTGAGCGGCGGTGCCGGTGTTCTGATCGGAAACCTGCTCGGTGCAGATGAACTCGAGAAAGCACGCGAATACGGCGGCCGCCTGACGCATCTTGCAATTGCCATCGGCGTTGTGACCGGCGGTCTTCTGATGTTGATCTCTCCTGCAATCGTCCACTTCGCTCCGCTTACCGATACCGCGGCAGAATATCTGCAGTACATGCTTCTCTTCTGCGGTCTGAACTTGATGGCACAGTCGGTCAACACCACCGTTCTCGACGGCATCTTCTGTGCCGGCGGCGATGCAAAATTCGATATGCAGGGAAATATCGGCGCGATGTGGTGCTTTTCCGTACCGCTTGGCTTCCTCGCCGCGTTCTGGCTGAAGCTGCCGGTCATGGTTGTCTACTGTATCGTAAACCTCGATGAGATCGTGAAACTGCCTGCGGTTTATCTTCATTATAAAAAATACGTCTGGGTACGCAACATCACCCGCGATATCGAAGAATAATTACCGAACTATAAAATCCCCTGCGGAAAATCCAAACCGAATGGATTTCCCGCAGGGGATTTCGTTCTTTTATCGTATTACAAATATCGCAATGATTTTACATGGATTTTCTTTCTGCAATTTCTGCCATCTTCGCCTCGTTCAGACGGGTGTCGCCATGGACACGGCTGTAGGAAAGATAGCCGTTCATACGGTCGATCTTTGTCAGGTTCTTGGAACCGCAGACCGGGCAGACATCCATGTCGAGTTCCTGGTGGCCGCAGTCATCGCAGTAAGCCAGGGACAGGTTGACGCCCTCGTAGTAGCCAAGCTCCATCGCACGCTCGATCAGTGTCTTGATCGCGCCTTTGTTGTAGCCGACCGGATAGCGCACGTACTGGATTTTTCCGCCGTTGCAGAGCTCCCAGAAACGTCCCTCGAGATCCTGTTTCTGGATCGGGGTAATGTCCTCGGTTACGTGGCAGTGGAAACTGTTGCTCACATACGGGCGGTCCGAAACGTTGCGGACGATGCCGTACTGTTTGCGGAACTGCTCTATCTGCAGGCCGCACAGGGATTCTGCCGGTGTGCCGTAGATCGCATAGAGGATGCCGTCCTCTTTCTTAAACTCGGCAACCTTGTCGTTGATATATTTCAGCGTGTCGAGTGCGAACTGTCCGTCCTCAACAAGAGATTTTCCGTTGTACAGCTCCTGCAGCTCGTTCAGCGCCGTGATACCGAACGATGCGGTCATCGGCTTTAACAGCGGGCGGATCTTGTCGGACGGTTTTAAGTGGCCGCCGTAGAAACCTCCCTCACAGTAAGCCAGCGGGTTCGTAGATGCACGCATCTCGCCGAGGTAATCGTAGGTCCGTTTGTGCAGATCGCGGATCATCTCGAGGTAGAAGTCGAGCACTTCGTGGAAATCGCGGTTCTCGGAACGGGATTTTGCCAGGATCATCGGAAGATGAAGGGAAACGGCTCCGATGTTGAAACGTCCGACAAAGACCGGTTTGTCGTTCTCATCTGCCGGCTCCATGCCTCCGCGCTCGTACCACGGGCTAAGGAAAGCACGGCATCCCATCGGGCTGATGACTCTCTTGTATTTCTTGTACATCTCGGCGATGTAGCCCTCGCCGCTCATCGACAGCCAGTCCGGATACATGGTTTTAGAGGAACAGTCAAGTCCTGCCTCAAAGACATCTTCTGCGATGCCGCCCTCTCCGTGAATTGCCTTGTCATATAAGAAGACGATTTTCGGGAAGAGCACCGGCTTTTTGTGGCCTTTCCTGCCCTGTCCGTTTTTGTGGACCTCGAGAAGGGAGATGGAAATCATCTTCTCGAACATGCTCGTTCCAAGGCCGAGGGTCACGGTAACGAACGGATAATCACCGCGGGAAGATCCAACAGTGTTCAGTTTATACTCAATTCCCTGCCATCCCTGATCGCACTCTCTTCTTACTTTGTCGATCGCATACTCGATGGCTTTCTCCTGTGCACCCTCCCAGGATGCGTCGGTATATTTCAGGAACTCTTTTACGTAGTAATCGTAGCTCTTCTGTGCGTACGGAGCAAGGATCTTGTCCACCTCCGGCACGGTAAAGCCGCCGTACTGCTGTGCAGCGGTGCTGAGGACGATATCGCCCATGACATCAAATGCGGTGTCGAGTGTCTTCGGCTCGTTGTACCAGACATTTCCCATCTCGAAACCGCCTTTTAAAACGTTTCCGACATCGAACAGACAGCAGTTCATGGTATCGAGACGTGCGGACTGGTCGTGGATGTAGATGTAACCGTCCTTACAGGCCTGCAGCTCGTTGCGGTTCATGAAGAACTTGCGGTACAGCTCTTTGTTCAGCTCGTTGAAAATCAGGCTTCGCTTCGTTGCAACGAGGGCGCTGTCGGTGTTGGCATTGCTCTTGTCGCCGATGTAGCGGATGGACTGGCTCTTCGTGTAGACCTCGTCCATCATATGGATAAAATCAGTTTTGTAATTGCGGTAATCGCGGTAGCTTTTTGCCACAGCCGGGTTTACTTTTTCGAGTGCTCCCTCCACGATATTGTGCATATCGCTGATCGGAATTTCGGTCTTTCCAAGGGAATATACGTGCTCGGTTGCGAACTTACAGATAAAGTCAATCTCCTGCTGTGAGAAGGTATACAGGATTCTCTGTGCGGATTTATTTACGGCACGGACGATCTTCTGCGCGTCGAATTCTTCTTTGGTGCCGTCCTTTTTGATAATATAAACCATTGTGGTGTCCTCCAAATCAAACACTATATCTTGTGTGTCCCCCACCCTTTTCTTGTAGCGGGCACCACATATTGTAGCATGTTTCTTTTGAAAAGAAAAGGCATTTCCTGTAAGTTTTTATTTTCAGAATATTGCATACTGCTCTTTCGTGCAGACAGAAATCTGCATTTTTCAAATTCGTTCTGCAAGCGTTCCTTCAAAAACGGTCTCGGCCGGGCCGGTCAGAAGGACCTTATTTTTCGTCCGGTCCCATGTAACGAAAAGCCTGCCGCCGCGCAGTTCTACGGCAGTTTCTCCCTCCGAAACACAGCCGGAAAGCATCGCCGCGACGGCTGCCGCACACGCTCCCGTTCCGCAGGACAGCGTTTCACCGCTCCCACGTTCCCAGACTCTCATTTTTATTGTGTGTTGATCTAAAGTCTGGATAAACTCTGTATTGATACGGTCCGGGAAGCAGGAAAGGTGTTCAAAAGCGGAACCGGTCTTTGCAATGGATATTTTTTCCACATCTTCCACCGGAATCACCGCATGCGGATTTCCCATCGAAAGGCAGGTCATCGTATAATTTTCCCCGCACACGGTAATTTTATGCTCCAGCACATATTCCCCCAGAGAAACAACGGGGATCTGTGCGGCGCGGAATTCCGGCGTTCCCATCTCCACTGTCACCTGACAGATCTCATTTGGATTCTCCCCCGTCTGCAGATGAATCACACGGTTTCCGCTGCCGGTTTCGATAGTCAGCGTCGTTTTTCTCGTCAGCCCATGCTCGTACACGTATTTTCCCACACAGCGGATGCCGTTGCCGCACATCGCGCCCTTCGAGCCGTCGGCGTTGTACATTTCCATCGAAAAATCTGCTGTTTTGGATGCCCCGATCAGAATCAGCCCGTCCGCGCCGATGCCGAAATGGCGGTCACTTACCGCTTTTGCCAGCCGTCCCGGACTCTCCACCCGCTCCTCCATGGCATTTACATAGATATAATCATTTCCGCAGCCCTGCATTTTTGTAAAACGCATACACAGCCTCCTCCCAGACTTCTGCCCTTTCCAGTTCCTTACTAAATATGTATTCCGTACCGCGCTTTTGAAAAACCATTTTTCTCAAATCCGCTTCAGACATTGGAAAACGAAGCGGAATGTGATAGAATAGGGGGAACTGATATCGTTACTTACATGAAGTAACTCTCAAATATTTTTAACCATTTATTATGAGGAGGTTTTGATGAAAAAATACCGTTGGGTTTTAACAGCAGTATTTGCCGCTTTCCTCGTGGGAACGAGCGGCTGCGGAAAGAAAACAGAAACGATTCCGATCACAACCATCAGTCAGAGTACCGACGATGACGACCCCAAAGACAATCTGGCGGCCTCCGGCGATTCCGATGAGATTCCGGAATACGATGTGGATCTCTCGAAGAACCTGAACAGTTTTCAGCTTGCCATCTGGGGCGATACATACGAAATTCCGGAATCCTACGCGGATTTTACAGCGCTTGGCTGGGTCTACAGCGGCGACGACACAAAGGAAATCCAGCCGGAATCCTTCTCAGAGGGCGAAAGCTTTGAAAAGGACGGAAACCAGATTACCGTCGATATTGCCAATCCGGACACCACGGCAAAGCCAGTGGCGGAATGCCTGATCGGAGGCATTCACATCGATACCTCGACCGCTGAGGGCCAGAATATCTATGTCGGCCTGCCGAACGGCGTCACCCTGCAGCAGTCGCTGATGGAGGATGTGGAAAGCATCTACGGTGCGCCAAAGGACCGTTATGAGGCCGATACCTCTGTGCAGTTCACGTATGAGTACGGGCTGTACCAGACGATCACGCTCGGCTTCGATAACGAAACGGGAATTCTGTATTCCCTCGATATGCAGAACTTTACGACCACGGCTGATGCAGAAGCGCTCGATGGTGTCAGCGATGCCACAACACCGGAAGTGGAGGCCTACCAGGCACCGGAAGCCGACAGCAGTAAAATCAACGACTGGACCGTCCGCTTTGACGATGTACTCTATCATCTTCCCGTTCCGGTCAGTGAACTTCTGGACCACGACTGGACCGTCAATACGAAAGAGTCCGATACGGCCGTTTTAAACGGAAAATACGGCTACGTCACGCTGGAAAAGGGCAGTCAGAAACTTTACTGCACCGTACATAATTACGGCGCGGAGGCGACGACAGTGCGCAACTGTTTCGTTACTTCGCTGTACGGCGATCTCGATACGACAAAGATTCCGATTTCAATCACAAACGGCATCACGCTCGGCACTTCCGAGAGCGATTTTCTGGCGAAGGCAGGGGATGCCAAATCAGAAAAAACGGAAAAAGAGGATAGTAACCTGACACTCTACACATTCTATAGTGATGACGAAAAGCTGGACTACACTGAAATCGGCATCGACAACGATCTGAAGCTGGTACGCAGCATCAAGGTGGTTCACAACCAGCCGGAAGCGCCGGAAGAAGAAGCCAAAAAAACTTCCGCGGAAGATTCATCTTCCGTTTCCGACAGTCAGGAACCGTCCGAAACACCGGCTCCGTAACGATACTTTCAGAAAAATGGCTGCATGGCAGCTTACTACAGACGAAAACGAGGATTTTTATGGAAAACTTATACGACGTTATCATCATCGGCTCCGGCCCGGCGGGTCTTTCTGCCGCGATTTATGCGAAACGCGCAAAGCTCTCCTCTCTTACGATTGAGGCAAACTTTGCAAGCGGCGGCCAGGTGCTGAATACCTATGAAGTAGACAACTATCCCGGCCTTCCGGGCATCAGCGGCATGGATCTCGGAAGCACGCTGCGCGCACACGCTGAAAAAATGGGCGCGGAATTTTCCCGCGAGCGTGTGAAGGAGCTTGTTCTTGACGAAGAGATCAAGATTGTCCGCACGAGAAAAAATGAGTATCATGCCAAAACGGTCATTCTTGCAACCGGTGCGGAGCACCGCGCGTTAAATGTACCTGGTGAAAAGGAGCTCTCCGGCATGGGCGTCTCTTACTGTGCAACGTGTGACGGCGCATTTTTCAAAGACAAAACCGTTGCCGTTATCGGCGGCGGCGATGTCGCCGTGGAGGATGCGATTTTCCTTGCCAGAACGTGCAAAAAGGTTTACGTGATCCACCGCCGCGATGAACTGCGGGCAGCCGGTGTTCTCCAGGATGCACTGCTGGCACTGCCGAATGTGGAAATGGTGTGGGATACGGTTGTGGATTCCATCGAAGGAAACGAGATGGTGTCCGGCGTGAAGGTAACGAACAAAAAGGCAGGGGAAGCCGGTGTGATCACGGTAGACGGCGTGTTTATTGCCGTCGGCATCGTTCCGGTCTCCGCACTGATCGCAGGCATCGTAGAAACCGATGAGGCTGGCTACATCAAAGCCGGCGAAGACGGTGTGACGAGCGTGCCGGGCGTGTTCGCCGCAGGCGATGTCCGCACGAAGCAGCTCCGTCAGATCATCACTGCAGCCGCCGACGGCGCGAACTGTGTGACTTCGGTAGAGAAATATCTGATCAGCCACTGATGGCTTCTTTCGAATAGAATACGGCAAAAGCAGGCATTCTTCGTATTGTACGGAGAACTGCCTGCTTTTTTCTGTTTTTCCGTAGTTTCTGAAATCTGAAAAACCTTTCATGTCAGTCGTGTAAAACTTTAAAACCTCTTTTTGTCGAAATTGCACAAAGAAACCGGGTTTTTTCCACACGGGCCAATTTTATAAACATCTCGTCCACAAGTTATCCACATGGTTAACCACCGAAAACATGCCTAAAAACAAGTTATACACCGAGTTATCCACATTATCCACGAAAAACGGTGTGGAAAGCATGTGTTTAAATCTTGCGAAATCAGAACGCGTGTTTTGGTCATAACAGAGAAAACCGTTATTTCGCCAAAAGATTTTATAAAGCACTTGACTTTTTAAGTGTCAATCTCTGTTGGTTTTTGACTTGAATTGTGTGAATTTTTCGTACAATTTAATATTACATTTTTCGTGTTCTTTTGCTGTTTTTACAATGGCTGCAAAAAGAAAATCTCCTGTTCGGAAAACGATTGTTTCGTTCCCAGACAGGAGATTTTGATTGGATTTTTCTTTGTTTTACTCTGCCAGCTTTCCAAGCCGCTTTGCTTCTGCCCTCAGCTCTTCGATCCGGCGGTTGCACATGCCCACCGGGACGCCGGTGTCGATGACACGTTCACAGCTCTTCATCAGCTCGCAGGCGCGGGCAAATGCCTCGTCGCTGATCTCCTGGAACGGTGCTTCGGTTACCGTCTCCATCGCCAGAATGCGGGCGAGCTGGTAATCGATATCGTTCGTATACAGGACGCCTGCCGCAAACGGGACATTTTCCTTCTGCAGTTTCCGGAACACCGGGATTCCCGTTCCGCCGCCTGCGAGGACAAAGACGCGCGGTGTTCCCTCCGGCCGCGGCAGCTCGATGCTTCCGAAGCACGGGTCAAACGAACCATTGTCAATCTCGTACAGTTCGCGGATGATATCCTCGCGGAAAATTGTCTCCGGTGCGCCGAAATGGGAAATAGCATCGCCCTTGACGCAGATGATCTTATCTGAAATTTTCTGTGCCAGATCGATCTCATGCAGCGACATGATGACGGTGATGCCCTTCTCCTTTGCCATGCGGCGCAGAATCGCGAGCAGTTCCAGCTTGTGGCGGATATCGAGGAAAGAAGTCGGCTCGTCGAGGATGATGACCTCCGGCTCCTGACAAATCGCACGCGCAAGAAGCACTCTCTGGCGCTGGCCGTCGCTGATGGCGTTGAAATCGCGGCCGCCGAGCTCTTCGGCATGAACGGCGCGCATCGCCTTCTCGACCTTCTCCTCATCCTCGCGGGTCAGCATGCCGAGCCGTCCGGTGTACGGATAGCGGCCCGTTGCCACGATATCGTGGCAGGTCATCAGCTCCGGCTTCATGCGCTCCGTCAGCACAACGGCCATCTTCGTGGACAACTCGCGGAACGAAAGCTCATGCAGGTTTTTCCCGTCAAACTCCACATTTCCGCCGACCAGCTTTAACTGGCGGGTGATGCTTTTCAGAATCGTTGATTTACCGGAACCGTTCGGTCCGATCAGCGTAACGATCTCGCCTTTTTCGATGCCGATGCAGATATCTTTGATCAGCGGCTTCTTATCATAGCCGACCGTCAGGTGGTCCAGATGAAAATAATATTCACTCATATTCTCTTACCCCCTTTTCCGGCGCAGCATCATGAAAATGACGACCGGCGCACCAAAGATCGATGTGACCGTACTGATGGACAGCTCCAGCGGTGCAAACGCCATACGCGCGATCAGGTCGCACATCATACAGAAGACGGCTCCGCCGAGGAACGTTCCCGGGATTACGACGAGCGGACGCGATGTGCCGAGGCTCTGTTTGACGAGGAACGGGACGGCAATGCCGACAAACGAAATCGGACCGGCAAATGCGGTGACGCATGCGGAGAGAATACTCGAAAGCAGAATCAGCGCGATGCGGAATACTTTGATGTTGACCCCCATGCTCTGCGCATACGCCTCACCGAGCTGGTATGCACCGATCGGTTTTGCCATCAGGAACGTAATGACAAAGGTGATGCCGATCACAGCCGCAGAGATCGCTACGTTGCTCCAGCTCATGCCGGAGAAGCTTCCCTGTGACCAGCCGTGGAGGTTGACGATATCGGAATCCTCCGCGAAGGTGACAACAAAATCCGTGACCGCCGAGCAGATGTAACCGATCATAATACCGCCGACGAGAAGTCCTGCCATATTTTTGATCCGCCGGGACATCAGCAGAATGAAGCCGACGGAGAGAAGGGATCCTAAGAATGCTGCAACAATCATCGTGTAAGATGTGATATTGCGCGCCCGCTCCAGATAAAAGATCATGGTCAGCGCCACGACCATTTTGGCTCCCGAGGAAATTCCAAGAACAAACGGACCGGCAATCGGGTTTTCAAAGAAAGTCTGTAAAAGGAAGCCCGACAGGGACAGAGCACCGCCTAGGATTGCCGCCATCAGAATACGCGGAAGGCGGATTTTCCAGATAATATTGTACGCTTTCCCCTCTCCGGTCCGCCGCAGCAGAATCCGGAAAATTTCCGGAATCGAAATATTTACGTTTCCGGAATTGATATTCAGCACGGTGATGGCGGCGAACGCCAGAATCAGCACCAGGAACACAGCGGCATACCGCGAACGGCGCCGGAAGTTTTCCATATGGAAACTGTTCTCTTTTCCTGTCATATTTTTTTTCTCTGACATACGTTCCTCCATCAGGATAATTTTCTTAAGAATACCATCTGATCCGGATCGCCGCCCGTTACCAGAAGGTTAATGTCGTTGGTAAACTGTGCAATTTTATCGGTTGCCTGATACATCGATTTCTCGGTTGTCCAGACGTTGCCCTCTTTGACTGCTTTGTAATCGGCAAACATGGAATCCTTTGCCAGCAGGTCGTCCAGGGTTTTGACGGTGGAATCGATGCTTGCGTTGTAGATCAGGTAGTCCGCATCTTCGGCCGTATCGTAGAACTGCTCCATCGTGATCGGCACGGATGTTTTTCCGCTGTCGTCCTGGAGATCACGGAAGGCGTTGCGCGCACCGCCAAGCTCGATCATGTTGGAAATATAGTCCTCCGGGTTCCGCACAACGGCAGCTCCGCTCGTATTAATATAGAAGAAAGCGACCGTTTTTTCGGTATTCTGGAAATCCTTCAGATTTTCCACAACACTTGCCTGATTTGCAAAGAAGTTGGCTGCCTCCTCCTCTTTGTCCAGCATGGCACCGTAGAGTTTGATCCATTCGGTTCTGCCAAGAGGCTGGGATTCGTAGCTGGAACGGTCGATGAAGACCGGAATATCGAGCATCTCGATCATCTCCTGTACCTTCGGGGAATGGAGGATCATCGTGGATTCAATGGCCAGATCACAGTTCTCACTGACCAGAAGTTCGTAATCCGGCTCACTGTATTTTCCGGCGAAGATCATCGTTCCGGCATTCATCGCGTCAACGGCATCCTGTACGTACCAGTTGTCTGCGGTTTCACCGGAGAGACGAATCGTATCGAGGGAGTCGATGGCATCGAACAGCGCCATCGGAGAGGTTGCTGCCATGTAGATGCGTTCCAGCGGCTGATGGATTACAATTACGTCGGAATCGAGGTCATCCGGCGCCTCTTTTCCGTCCGGGACGAGCAGATACTGCGCGCCGTCTTTGACATCGATCAGTTTATAGCCGTCTGTGCAGTAGTATACGTTAAAGCACTCCGCGTAATTCAGGACCATCTTGCTCTCGATGGTGATTCCGGTGATGTCCGGTGCGTCGCTGACATCGTCTGTCGTTGCGAAACCATCCGCGGATGCGGTATCACTCCCGGAGGTGCTGCTCGCAGCAGTGGTTTCGGAGGTACTTTCACTTTCAGCCGTACTTTCCGAGACGGATGTGCTCTCCGTCTGGCTTTCGGAAACGTCTGCTGTGGATGCTGTGGATGTGCTGCTCTCAGAAACTGCCGAAGTGCCCGACGCGGACGATGTGCTGCTTCCCGTTGATGCGGTGCTGCCGCAGGCCGTCAGTGACATCGCTGCTGCAAGAAAAAGTGCGGCCCATTTTTTCAGCTTTCTTTCGTTTTTTCCTGTCATTTGATATTCCTTTCTTAAAGAAAAAGCCGCTGCCATACGGCAGCAGCCCTTTCTCATTTTTTGCTGCAAATTATTGTACTTATTTATTCTCTTCTGCCTTTACCATCTGCTGGAACAGCTCGTTTGCCTGATCCTCGCATCCGAAGATCACGCCGTAGACTTTCAGCCACTCTGCTTTCGCAAGATCGGTCTTCTCATCTGCGGAACGGTCAACCAGCATCGGAATGGTCAGGGTTGCCAGACGCTCTGCGGTGTCGGACAGACGCTCATTTTCCTCTTTCAGAAGTTCTTCCTGAGTCTTGTCTTCGTCTGCTTTCTCATCCGTTGTCTTATCGTCTTTATCGTCCTTCTGATCCTCAGATTTGGTATCTGCGGTCTCGTCGGCTGCATCAGCATCTTCCTCATCTTTTGCATTTCCCGGAAGGAACTCAGACGGAAGAATTGCAAAGTCGATTTCGTCTTTTACCAGAGCTTTGTAGTCCAGATCATCGAATGCTCCGTCGAAGGAGATTTTTTTGTCTTCCATTGCTTTTGCAATGTTTTCGATCTGGCAGTCTTTCTGCTCCATGCCGACTGCTTTGATGCTCTCTGCTGCGTCTAACTGCTCGTCGAGAAGTTTCAGGGCATCCTCAGATGCTACGTATGTTTTCTCAACCGGAAGCTGGATCACAATCATATCTTTGTCCAGTCCTGCCGGAATCTCAACATCTTTCGGAACGATCAGATATTTGACAACATTGCCTTCGTACAGCTCTTTTGTCTTTTCGGTCAGATCTTTCGCTTTCTCAGTGCTGGTTTTTTTGGAATCGGATGCTGCTGCCGCTTCTTCCTCGTCGGTTGCTGCTGCGGTATTCTCTGCTGCTGCGGTATCGGTATCTTCTGCTTTCTTGTCGTCCTCGGTCCGTTTCTCCGGATCACGCTCGGTATCTTTTGTCATATCGATCTCCAGCAGGGTGATGCCTTCGTCGTAATGATACATCTTGAAGTACTCTGCGTAAGCAAGTTTTGTCTCTGCTTTGTATTCCAGTCCCATGATCTCTGGAGCGGTGGTATCCAGCTTGGAGTTATCGGTGCTGATCGTGGAGGTTGTTCCGTCTGCTTTTACAAATCCTGTGCTGAAAGAAGTGCTGCCGCCCTTCTTTGCTGCTGCCAGGGAGATGAAGATGTTGTAGGAAATCTCATGGGCAACGGACATTCTGGTGGTCATACCGATGATGGTATTGTTCTTGTTCAGCTCAACCGGAATGGTGAAGATGCTGCTTCCGCCGCTGACATTTGCCATGTATTTATTTCCGTTTGCTTTTACATATCCGTAGTACGGACTGCTGAATGCGATCGTTGCATAAGCCTGTCCGTTCGTTACAGTAATCTTGCTGCAGGAGATGGTTACCTTTCCGGATCCGCCGGAGAAGGAGAATCCGTCTGGTGTGTAAACGCCGTCTGCCAGTGTGGTTGCACTGTCTACTTTGGATGTGCCGCCGCTTAAGTCAGACTCATATTTGGATTCCTGCTCCGGTTTGGTATCGGCCGGTTTCTGGGTCGGTGCCGGAGTCGGGGTGCTGGTCGGTTTTACAACCGGTGTCTCAGATGGAGATACGGTTGGGGTCTTGGTCGGAACGATGGTTGGTTTCGGAGTATCGCCCTTGTTGTCATCCGACGGAAGGTCTCCGGTCTTTTTCAGGCTGGAAGATGCAATCGTGATGGCTCTGTCGTACCATTTGCCGCTCTTTACTGCATGAGCTGCTACAGCAAATTCCTGATCAAGTGCCTCTACCGGGATTTCAAACTGCATTCCGGTTTTGGTTTCACCGTCTAAGGTGTAGTCCACTTTTCCGGTGGAAGCGATCCATGCGCCGCTCTCTGCTGCCGCATCTTTTCCGGTTCCCATATACAGATAATCATAGCCGCTTCCGCTTAAGGTGATAACTGCTGTCATTTTTCCGTTTTTCGCGGTCAGTTTTACGCCGACTACCTTGAACATTGCTGCATTAGTTGTTGCCTCTGCACTGTAAATACCATCTGCTACTTTATTGGTCTCATCTGCCGGAAGATCTGCGGTCTTTTTCAGACTGGAAGATGCAATAGTAATGGTTCTTGCATACCATTTATCCCGTTTTGCAGAATGGGAAGAAACAACAAGTGCCTGATCGAGTGCTGCTACCGGAATATCATACTGCATTCCTGTTTTCGTCTCGCCGTCTGCTGTTGTGTAATCAACGGTGCCGACGCCTGCAATCCATGCACTCTTGTCTGTGGCAGCTGCCTCTTCCGGTGTTCCCATGTACAGATAATCGTAGGCAACACCACTTAACGTGATGCGTGCTTTCATGTCGCCGTCTTTTACGGTCAGCTCTACGCCGACTACTTTGAACATAGCTGCGCCGGTCTCCGCGGTTCCGCTGTAGATACCGTTTTCTACTTTCGCCGGTTCCGGAGTTGGAGTTGCGGTTGGAACCGGAGTCTCACTCGGAGTCGGGGTTGCAGTCGGGACCGGAGTCTCGGTCGGCTCCGGTATCGGAGTTACTTCCGGTGTTTTGCTTCCCGGAACTGCAAGATAAAGCTGCTGTTTGGTGTACCAGGTTCCGTCTTTCTTTCCAAGAACGATCGGAACGGTTGTGCCGGCTTTGTCCGCATCTACTTCAAATGTAAAGGAATAACCGCCGTTTGCTTCCTGCATTCCCTGGATAGCCGGTGTTTTTGCAAGGTCATCGTTCTTTCCAAGATACAGTTTATCAAATGATACGTTGTTTGTTTTCAGTGTAAGAACGAGTTTATCGCCCTTGTTGATCATTGTTGCCTCGGAGATGACGAACATTTTGAATACGCTGCCGTCCTCTTTGGTAACCGGTGCTTCTACACTGGCTGGCTTATTCGAGGAATCCTCACCTGGATTTTCGCTTGGAGTCTCGGTTGGTTCCGGTGTTACCGTCGGGATTGCATCGGTGCTGTGGATCGTAACGGTTTTATCAGCCCATGTTTTTTTCTTGGCTGAGCGAACGGCAACATCCATCTGTTTGTCAAGCTCTTCCACCGGAATTTCAAAACGATATCCGGTCTTTTCTGCACCGGTCTTCGTATCCGTATAGGTTTCGCTTCCTGTCGGAGCAATCCAGCTCTTTTCATCTGCTGCGGCAGCTTCTGCTGCTGTTCCCGTATACAGGTAATCATAGCCGGTTCCACTCAGCAGAATGGATGCTTTCAGTTTTCCATCTTTTACGATGAGTCTGGAAGAAATCACACGGAACATGCTTCCGGTTGCTTCTGCAGAAGTCTCATACTCACCATCTGCCGGTTTTGCTGCTTCCGCTGCTTTTGTTTCTTTCTCCTCGGCTGTATTGGATGCCTCATTTTTGGTTGTTTCTTTTACTTCCGTTTTCGGCTGTTCTGCCGCCGGACTGGTATTCTCTTTTACAGCATCTTTGGTTTCTTCTTTTGCCGGTGTTTCTTTTTCAGCATCTTGGGAAGTCTCATCTGCTGCTTCCGGCTCTTTTTCTGTGGTATCGGCAGTCTCTTCACCGTCTTTTGCAGTGTCCTCTGCAGTATCTTCCGAAGCATCCTCATCTGCGGATGGTGTCTCGGTCTCGTCAGATCCTGCCGCTGTCTGATCCTCTGCAGGCGCGGCCGGTGTTTCCGTCGGCTCTTCTGCCGGAGTCTCTGCAGTGCTTTCACTGCTCTCGGTTTCTGCCGGTGTTGTTTCCGGTTCTGCCGTCTCTGCTGTTTCTTCGCTCTGCGGCGCTTCCTCTGCGGCTGCGCTGCTTTCTGTCTGTGCTGCTTTTTCCTGCGTATCTGCTAATACGCTGGCAGTCGGGCTCATGATCATGGACGCCGACAGCAGCAGTGCCAGAAATTTGCTTGAATTTCCTTTCATAACTTCTCCTTTTCTTCGGATCTCCTTCGCGCATCTGCTCCGGATTCCGTCTGACTTTTTCAGGCAGCTGGGCGGTGCCTGTCCCCGTCAATGATGTCTCCCTGCAAGTAATCTTGTTTTTGAGGACACATTTTTTCTGCGAAAAGACAAACAGACATCTGCTTTTTCTGCAAAAGAGTTTCTCCACCGGAGCTCTTTTTCGGACGCATGGCGACAAAAAAGCAGATGTCCGATTTTACTTCGTACATCTTTCCATGAATATATGCTTTCATCGGAAGCGATTCACTAACCTTTCCAGCAGGTTTCCTGACTCGCAGATCTTCACGGCAGCCGCGCCTTCTCATGCGTTTCGCACAATGGCATTTCTGCAGCTAACACTCCCTGCTTACAGTGACCGGATCGCTCAGGATTTCCACCTGATTCTCTTTTACCTTCGCGGATTCTTTTTCAAATCCGTTCTGCACTGAAAAGTCCCTTATTTCATTCGTTACTGATTATAGCAAAGCCGTTTTGGAAAGTCAAATGAAAGGCCACGGAAAAAGCGCATAAAATCAGCATTTTTTACATACTTTATGATAACTGTCCGCACCGGAGCCTATTCTATGAAACCAGCTTCTCTGCACCGCCGCATCCTGTTCCCTCTGCTTCTGTGCGGCGGACTTCTTTTCGCCCTGCTGTTCTGGTATTTTTCCCCGTTCTTTTCCCCTGGTGAGAACCGCCGGTTTTCCGCGTATGTGGAGGAACGGTTCCACTCCGAGGTAACCTCTTCTGCCATCACGCTCCACTATACCCTCGCTGATCCGGCTTCCCGCGGAATTGCCCCCGGCACCGCCTCGTTCGGCACGGTTTCCATCCCTGACCGCACCTCGTATGATGCCCTGCTGCAGAGTGTGGAAACAACGCTCACATCCTTTCATCGCAACCGCCTCTCCGCGGAAAATCAGATCACGCTCGATCTTCTGCTCTACGAGCTGGACTGCGAGAAAATGCCGGGCAGCACCAGCCTTCTTGCGGAACCGCTCGGTCCGTCGCTCGGGATTCAGGCACAGCTTCCCATTCTGCTCGCAGAATACCCGTTCCGCACACAGCAGGATATCGCCGATTACCTCCATCTTCTGCAGGATCTCCCGCGCTATTTCTCCGACCTCATCGCACTCGAGCAGGAAAAATCCCGGCAGGGCGTGTTTCAGAATGACCTTGCGGTCGATGGCATTATCCGCCAGTGCAGTGCTTTTCTCGCCGACGCGGATACACCGGAAATCCATCTGCTCCACACCGTTTTTCAAAATAAACTGCAGGCGTCTTCACTGTTTTCTGAGGCGGAAAGGAATCTCTGTCTGCAGACGCATGAAAAACTCCTTACCTCCTGTGTTTTTCCCGCCTACCGCTCTCTTTCCGATGCGCTTTCTTCACTCCGCGGCAAAGGAACACAGAACGCCGGTGGTCTTTCACGGCAGGAAGGCGGACTTTCCTACTATGCGTATCTTCTCCGCAGCCGCGTCGGTGTTGATGCTTCACCGGAGGAGCTGACCCGCCTTTTAACACAGCAGCTTGCGGACCAGTGTGCCGAAATGCAGATCATTCTCGATCAGAATCCGTCGCTCTCCCTCTCCGAGCAGGCGCTCGTGCTGCCGTTCTCCACGCCGGAGGAAATGCTTGCCGATCTGCAGAATGCCGTTTCTGAAGATTTTCCCGTTCTTTCGGGTATCGCATACGAAGTAAAGACCGTGGATGACTCCCTCAAGGATTTTTTAAGCCCCGCCTTTTATCTCACACCGCCCGCCGATATCAATTCACCCAACTCCATTTACCTGAATCCCGCGGATGAGATGACCGGCATCGAACTGTATTCCACACTTGCCCACGAGGGCTTTCCCGGCCATCTGTACCAGACCGTCTCGTTCTCGCGCTCCGACCCGCTTCTGATCCGCCATCTCTACGCGCCGTCGGGTTATGTGGAAGGATGGGCAACCTACGTTGAATCATATGCCTGCCGCTACGCCGCACGTAATCTCGATGCAAACACGCAGGCACTCTGCCGTCTCTGGTATCTGAACCGCTCGGTGCATCTTACCCTCTGCTCGCTGCTGGATCTCGGAATCCACAGCCAGGGATGGCTCCTCTCGGATGCGTCAGCCTTTCTGGCGCAGTTCGGCATCACGGATGCGTCGGCCGCTGCCTCTTTATATCAGTATATTCTCGAGACACCGGCGAACTATCTGAAATACTGTGTCGGATCGCTCTCGTTTTCGCAGCTCCTCTCGGAAGTGCGGGAACAGGAAGGTGACTCATTCTCATTGATCGGTTTCCATGAAAAACTGCTCCGTCTCGGGCCTCTGCCGTTTCCGCTCGTAGAAAAATATCTGTAAACGGTTCGCCCTGCTGAAAAAAAGATCCCACAGACTTTCTTCTATAAATAATAGAAAGTTCTGTGAGATCTTTTTCATTTTCAAAATTCTTTAACCTAAATTGTAAAGAGATGGATCTGTCGGCCGCTGCGGATCAATAACAGAGGCAGAATCAAACAGATCGCTTGTTCTGTCCTCGCCGCCTCCGTAGAGGTTCTGGTACAGACGGTATCCATCCAGGTTTCTTCGTCCCATACGCAGGTAATTGTCTCTTACCTGAACAAAATACTGGGAGGAATCTACGTTGCAGTAGATGTTGAAGCCCTGGCTCTTTAAGTAAGCAAACTTCTCATTGTCCATCGTGTAATCGTGCCAGTCGGAAAGATCCTGTCCATGTGCAAAGATGATGATATCGCTTCCGCCGATGAGCGGTGCAACATACGTCAGCCATTTCTCGGTATCCGCCTGGATCGTCTCGATCGGTTTGTCGCCGACACGGATATGGCCCCAGGTATGGCTTGCGAATGTCCAGCCGTCTGCTTTGATCGCATCGGCTACTTTTTTCGCCTCCTCGCACTCTTTATCCCAGTCGAAATCCGGGTGTGCATCAAGCCATGCTACCTGATCATCCGTCAGATCTTCTCTCGTCTTGTAATCACCGTCGGTGCGGTATCCGAGGATTCCATCGTAGCCGGTCAGTGCTACGGTTCCGCGCGCATTGTGGTATACGGCATCCGGATGCGCTTCGATAAACTGATCCATCAGCGGGATACAGTCGTAAGCACCGGTCACAACAGTTCCGTCATCCTGAATATATTCGCAGGTCGGTTTTCCGTCGTCGCCGACTACCATCTTACTGGCAATACCGCGTCCGTCGTAAGAGTGGTAATAGGAAAGGTCATCCAGAGAAAGAACGAATGCTTTCTTGCCCTCCGGCAGGTAAATGTCCCCTTCCTCGTAATGAACGGTTCCGTCATCATCTACGGTCTTTTTCACGAGATCGTTGATCGAAACCATGACATATCCTCTGTCGTACATCTGCTGGGTAATCGCGTTGAACTCATCCACGGTGGTCATCCACTGGCAGAAGCCTGCGGTCTGTGCGTTGTCCTGATAGAACGCTTTCTGCGGATCGACTACAAGAGAATGATAGAAAATGTGGGTTACTTCGTTGACGTTGACGCGCACACAGGCATCTCTCGTGCTGGTGTACTCTGCTACTTTTGTGATGATATCCGCGTCGGTCGCTGCGCCCTCTACGCTCTGGAGCTTTTCAATGGCTCCATCGTAATCGTATGTCTGCGCAAGTGCATCGGCTTCCGCCATAATCTGTGCTTTCGTTGTCGGCGCTTCAGCACTTCCCGTGCTGTCCGACGATACGGAACCGTCCACCTCTGCTGTTTTCTGATCCTCTTTTTCCTGTGCTTTCTGCTGGATTTTTTCTGTTCCTCCGGCCAAAGCCCATATTCCAATGCCGAAGATGACAAGCAGAACACATAGAATTCCTGTTTTGATCATCAGCGCACGCTTCCGCTTTCTTCTTCGGAGCTCCTTTTTACTGATGTTTTTTTTCTCACTCATTTTTCCTTCCTCCCAAAACAGCTTTTGCTTTTCTGGCAAATATTACAGTTTTACCGGACTGACAGAAATTCAGCCCGGACTCTGCTCTTTCTATTTTAGCTCAAAATACCGGTTCTGTCGAGTAGGTTTCCGGCAGGTTAAGAGAAATGTAAGAAAACCGGTAACGCTCTTTCTTTTATGCGCGCTGGCCGTGTGCCTCATACATGAGAACGGCGGATGCAATCGCTGCGTTTAACGACTCCACTTTTCCTTCCATCGGAATACGGATCAGGCACTCGGCGGCCTCTGCCATTGCATCAGTCAGGCCGTTTCCCTCATTTCCGATCAGGAATGCCGTTCCTTTTGTGTAATCCTCCTCGCGGTAGGAATGCACGCCGTGCAGATGTGCCGCGTACGTACAGATCTTCCGCGCTTTTAAGCCTTTTACAAATTCGACCGCATCGTCGACGATCAGAAACGGCATACGGTAGATCGAGCCCATCGTCGAGCGGATCGTTTTCGGATTGAAGATATCCGCGGTACCGCGGCTCATGATGATGCCGGTGACTCCTGCGCCCTCTGCGGTGCGGATGATTGTTCCGACATTTCCAGGGTCCTGCAGATCCTCAAGTACCATCAGAAGCGGTGTCTTTCCGTTGTCCATCACCTCCTCTTCGGTGTAATGCGGCATGCGGATCACACTTAAAACACCCTGCGGCGTCTTCGTGTCGCACATGGACTGGAACACGCGGTCGTCCACTACTTCGTATTCTGTCCCGTCGGACGGCATTTCATGCATTTTGCTGCCGCTCTCAGACACATATACTTTTTTCAGCCATTCCCGCGGCGCTTCCTGGAACATTTTCCAGCCCTCCGCCACGAAAACGTCCTGCTCCCGGCGTTCTTTTGCTTTTTTGTTCAGCGCAATAATGTTTTTTACCTGTGCATTGCTGCTGCTTGTAATCATGAATGGTCCCCTCATTTCCTGTTTTTCATCAATTTGGCAAGTTCTTTGTTTTCGCCGATCAGAATCAGCACTTCCTCTGCGCGGAGCAGCGTCTTCGGATTGACCGTGACACGGATGTCTTCCCCGTCCTTGACGGCGATTACGTTGATACTGTATTTCTTCCGCAGATCCAGCTCCTCGAGGTTATGCCCCGTCCACTCTTCCGGCACGGGAAGCTCTACCATGGAGAACGAATCCGACAGCATGAAGAAGTCCTGGAAGCCACCGGAAATCAGGCTTTTTCCGAGGCGGATGCCCGTCTCACTCTCCGCCATCACGACGCGGTCCGCGCCGACTTTTTTCAAAATATTGGCATGCATCTGGCTCATGCCCTTTGCGATGACGAGCGGCACGCCCGCCTCTTTTGCCTGCAGGGTGGCGAGGATGCTCGACTCCATATTTTCAGAGATGCCGACGATCACGACATCCATGTTGCTGATGCCAAGCGATGCAAAAACACGGCTGTCGGTGATGTCCGCGCGCGCCGCATAGGTAACAAGATCGGCAATTTCCTGTACCGGCTCAGCGTCTTTATCAACGGCAAGCACTTCTTTTCCTGCCTGCGCAAGTGTCGTTGCTACAGAAAAACCAAACTTTCCAAGTCCAATGACTGCATACTGTTTACTCATTTCTTTTCCTCGTTTTCTGAAATCTGTCCTGTTTTTTATTTTCCCAACTATCCAATCAGAATCCGCTGCTCCGGTCTCTGAATATCGACATCTTTTCTTCCTGTTCTGCGGCGCAGTGCGACAGCCAGCGTCACCGGCCCGATTCTTCCCATAAACATAACCAGAATAACAATCACCTTTCCCATAAAAGGAAGCGTCGGCGTCAGGGAACGGGTGAGGCCCACCGTTGCAACCGCAGAAATAATTTCATACGTACAATCCAGCAGCGGGCTTCCGGTTACGGAAATCAGCAGCACGGTGGCAGTAAAGACTGTCGTCAGTACAAAAAAGAAAATGACGACAGCGGTACGGATATTTTCTTCCATCACTTTCCGCCCCCAGGCCACCGTATCTGAGTCTCCGCGAATATAGGAGGCAACCAGCACAACCAGAATGGCAACCGTTGTCGTCTTAACACCACCTGCCGTTCCCATCGGGGAGCCACCGATGAACATGAGAACCATACTTACCATTGCAGAGCTGTCCGAGAAATCAGCCTGCGGGATCGTCTCAAAACCTGCCGTTCTTGTCGTCACGGACTGAAAAAAAGCCGCCATGACCTTCTGCGCCGGTTTCAGGCTGCCAAGTGATGGCGCGTGATTCCAGTCCAGTGCAAGAATCAGCAGTGCTCCACCGAACACCAGAATCATGGTTGTCGTTAAAACCAGTTTCGTATGAAGCGTGAATCCTCGCACAAAATTTTTACGGGGCCGTTTTCCCTTCACAAGCTCCTGCACCCGCTCCATAACTTCCCACCAGACGGGAAAACCAAGACCGCTCAAAAGAATCAGTCCCATCGTCGTAAAGTTTATCAGCGGGTTCGTTACAAACGGAGCAAAAGAGGCTTCGCCAACGAGATCGATTCCCGCATTACAGAAAGCGGAAACGGCGTGAAAAATACTGTAGCCGATTCCCTTCCAGAAGCCATACTCCGGCACAAACCAGAAGCTATACAGAACCGCCCCCGCAATCTCTACGGTTGCTGTTCCAATCAGAAGCCGGCGCACGATGCCCACACTGCCCTTTAAAACCGGCAGATTATAGGTATCCTGAATTAATTTCCGGCTCTGCAGACTGATTTTCCGGCGCAGGATCAGAAACACCATCGTCAGGCACGCCATGATGCCAAGACCTCCGAACTGAATCAACCCGAGGATCACAATTTTTCCAAAGGTACTCCATGTCGTCGCCGTCGGAACGGTGACAAGGCCCGTCACGCAGACAGATGTCGTTGCGGTAAACAGGGCGTCGAGCCAGTAAACGCTTTTTCCGTCCGCCGCAGAAACCGGCAGGCAAAGAAGAATCGTTCCCAGCAGGATTACCGCCGCAAATCCCAGCATCATAATCCGCTCCGCCGGTGTGTGCCATTTATTTTTGCTTTGTTTTTCGGCCATCGCTCCTCCTATTCTGCCGCTTCATTTTCTGCTTCACTGCTGTAGTAGAGCTTTCCGGTCTCACTGTCCGTCACGGTAATATCCGCAAAATATTCCCCGCAGGAACCCTCACACTGGTAATAGACGTCAAACGAAACCGTCATGTCATCTTCTCCTTCCAGGTATTCCGCGTGAACCTGATTTTTCGCGGCCCCCGTCGTTCTGCTCCACACTTTATCATCCGCAAGAAGCTCCTTTTTGATCTTCACAGGAAATTCACTGGATGCAATTTCGTGCTGATTGGACTCGTTTTTGATCCGGTAATAGAGATTCATGTACAGCCCGTCATCTTCCTCATGGAAAAACCAGCCATAGATATCATCCTCCGCAACAATCGTCGGCTGGATCAGCTCAGCGTTTGTTTTGGTCGTGAATGCATTCATCTCATGCGTAAACTCATTCTGCATCCGGCGATGCTTCATCAGCCAGCTGCCTTCCTTCACACCGGCCGCAGCCACGACAAGAACGACAGCGCCGATGCAAAGGCCAATGATTTTCTTTTTTGTCATTATTTAATTTCCCCTTTTCTTTTTGAAATACAAAAATAAGATACCCCTAAGAACATACTTATGAGTATCTTATCAGTTTGCACATATAAAGTCAACGGAGCCAACCCGATCCAGCCTGCTGTTTCTGCCTCACCGAGTGCTTCTGCTACCATAAGCCGGCTGCTGCGGCTTGTAGAAAAGCTACGGAATCTGTGCTTTTTATTCTACATGAAATTGAGGGAAGATTGTGTTAAAGTTGCGTAAAATACGTTCTCAGGTTTATGCACTCGCAAGCACAAGCTCTCTTGTCTCCACAATCACGATCTCATCGATCGACACATTCAATACCGCTGCCAGCACGACCAGGTTGTCGATTGCCGGCATGGCGGTGCCGTGCTGCCACTTGTAGATTGCCTGCGGGGTGGTGAAACCGAAAATTTCCTGCAGGTCACGGACGGTAAGGCCTGCCTGCTGCCGCAGTCTTGTAATGTTTCTTCCTGTTGCTTCCATATCAATTGACGGAATTGCCATCATTTTTTTCTTCCTCCTTCTTGCGGAGGAATTTTACTGGTTTCCTCCGCCTCTATTCTGATGCTTTGAAATTGTAGACGGGACGCAGCACCTCCACGACATCGACCGATGCACGGACTATATCGAGAATGTCATCCAGCGATTTGTACGCCATCGGCGCCTCGTCCAGGGTATGTTCGTTGACAGAAGTCGTATAGATTCCCTCCATGCTCTTCCGGTATTCCTCCAGTGCCAGGGTTTCCTTCGCTTTTTTGCGCGACATCAGCCGTCCGGCTCCGTGCGGGGCAGAATCGTTCCACTCCGGATTTCCTTTTCCGACGGCGAGAATACTGCCGTCGCGCATATTGATCGGAATCAGCACTCGTTCTCCTTTGTGCGCTGCGATTGCGCCTTTTCGGAGTATCATCTCGTTTGTGTCGATATAGTTATGAATCGTGTGGAACGCATCGGTGCCGGTAAGGCCGGTTCGTTCCAGCAGGATTTCCGCCATTTTTTCCCGGTTCCGGCGTGCAAACTGCTGGCAGATCTCCACGTCGTGCAGATAGGCTTCCAGATATTTTCCGGTCAGATAGCAGAGATCCTCCGGCATCTGCGCTTCGTCCGGTTTCCACTGCAGCTGTTTTAACGCCTCCTGGATTTCCTTTCTGCGGCCCTGCTCTTTGTAGGTGCGTATGAGCTCCTCGCGTTTTTCCAGGTACTCGTCATAACCGCGGTCCAGCCGCACTGCCAGATTCTGGTAATACTCTGCCACCTGTTTTCCGAGATTCCGCGAGCCGGAATGGATGACGAGATATTTTGTGCCGTCGGCGGCTTCATCGATCTCGATAAAATGGTTGCCGCCGCCTAAGGTTCCAAGCGACCGCTCCAGGCGTTTTGTGTCTTTTAATTCCCGGCTGCAGGCAAGTGTCATCAGGTCAAAACGTTCCTGTCTCCCCTCCCAGACATTCATGCCGGACGGGATAACATGTGCCGCCTCGTCGATTTTTGCAAAATCAAGTTCGGCTCTTCCAAGATTTACGGTGTACATGCCGCACCCGATGTCCACGCCGACGACGTTCGGCACTGCCTTGTCGCGGATGGTCATCGTTGTTCCGATCGTACATCCTTTTCCCGCATGCACATCCGGCATGATGCGGATCCGCGAGCCTTCCGTCATCGGATAATCGCACATGCGGCGGATCTGCTCGATGGCTTCCTCCTCTACGACCCTGGCATAGCAGATGGCTGTATTTACTTTTCCTTTGATTTCGATCTGATCCATTCCGGGTTTCTCCCTTCTCAATTTGTTCTGATATAAAAATTTAATAGAAAAAGCCACCTATCCCATGTGTTCAACATAAGATAAGCGGCTCCTCTTCGTTCGTATCCAGTTGTCTGATGCGGTCGTCTAATTTGATCCTCCCGTATCATATTCCACAGAATCCGTTCTGTCGCTTTTCTCAATTGAACATATCAAAACAAAGCCACGCTGTTTGACGACAAACGTTGCTTCTGGGGTATGTTCTAAATTGCGGTAGCCAAAACGTATTCCTGCTGACATCTGTTTTTCCTTTCCAAAACCTTTTTAACCGGTTCTTTTTCTGCTTTTTCTTCACTGTATCACAAAATAACGATTTTGTCATTATACCAGCGGTTTAATCTTTCTCGGATTTCTCTGTATTTGCTTCGGAAACGAGGAATATCCCCGTCAATGACGAGGATATCTTCGATGCTTATGTTTAATAATCTGCTTAAAATGAGAAAGTTGTCCAGACTTGGCAGGCACTTGCCGGAAATCCATTTATAGACCGCCTGTGGATTTTCAAAACCCATGGCATTCTGAATGTCTCTCACGGTGTATCCGCTTTCACGAAGAAGGGATTTGATGCGGCTGCCAGTTTCCTTCTGCTGGATTGACAAATAAATTGGTTCCATCCTGCACCTCCATATGTTTAAGCCATCCCGAAACACAGTTTTATCTTATCATCCGGTACTGGAAAAATCCAGTTTTTTCTTCCTGTTTCTACACAACCCGAATGATCTGTTCATACAAAAGGATTTTCTTTTCATCTACATTCCGATTGTCATGTGCTGCAAGATTGTTCCGTCCCTCTTCCATCTCTTCTTCGGATGCAAGCTCCTCTTTCCACCAGCTCAGGTGATTGATCCGGTACGGCTTCCAGCCGCGGTCAAAAATCTCATCTCAACGACTCTCTTGCATATGCGCTTTCCTTTTTACCGCAAGAAGATGTCTAGAGCGTGTGGCGAACTTCCTATTTCTTTTCTTCTATCAAATGATGATTCAGCCATTTTCCTGATTTGAACCGGATGGTAAAGAGAATGGACCGCAGGCTCCAGTCTGCCGCCATACCGATCCAGACCGCAATCGGGCCGAATCCCCATACGCGGCACAGGTAAATACAGAGACTCACACGGCACAGCCACATCGTACAGCAGGACGTGATCATGGAGAATTTTACATCTCCCGCGGCCCGCATGCCGTATCCCGGGACAAACGCCATGACCCAGCAGAGCGGCTTTACAATCGTGATAAAGATCATCATCTGCATGCAGAGCTTTGCACTCTCTGCCTCCATACCGCCGATCATCGTAATCGGTTTTGTCAGCACAAATACCAGCAGACAGCTTGCAACGATAACCATTTCTGACAGCCAGCACAGTTTTTTAATATAGTAGATTGCTTCATCCTTCCGGCCCGCGCCGAGACACTGACCGACTACCGTCATCAGTCCGATGCCGACACCAATCGCAGCGACACCGTTCAGGTTCTCAAGGATGTTCGTCATCGCCTGCGCGGCAATGGCAACCGTGCCAAGTGTGGACACAGTGGACTGAATCGCCAGCTTTCCAAACTGGAACATACTGTTCTCGATTCCCGATGGAATACCGATGAACAGTATTTTTTTGATCAAACCAAAGTCCGGCCGAATGGAAAGATACTGCTTCACAAAAATCGGTTTGCTTTCATCCCGAAGCTTCCACAGTACGACAACCGCACAGAAAATACGCGAAATTAAAGTCGAAATCGCGGCTCCTTCGACACCCATGTGGAAGCCGAAAATAAGAATGGCATTTCCGCCGATGTTCATAAAGTTGGAAATCACCGAAATCACCATCGGACTGCGGCTGTTGTTCTGCGCCCGCAGAATGGATGCGCCCGCATCGTAAAGACCGATAAACGGGAATGACAGCAGCGTAAACAGGAAATATACCTGTGAATTTTTCATAACATCCGCTTCCACTGCCCCGAAAATAACACGCAGCAGCGGAACACGGAAAATCAGACAGCCCGCGGATAATGCGACGGACAAAACTGCCATAACAAAAAGCACCTGTTGTGCCGAACGGATTGCTCCATCCCGTTTTTCGCTTCCAATATACTGCGAACAGAGAATCGCTCCTCCTGCCGCCAGCGCAGAAAGCGCCTGAATGACTAAGATATTAATGGAATCCACCAGCGAGACTGCCGAAATTGCGGCAGACCCGACATTGCTGACCATCATCGTGTCGACAGTTCCCATCAGGGAAGAAAGCAATTGTTCAATGATGATTGGAATTAAAAGCTTGCGAAGATCCGTGTTACTGTATAAATGAGTTTGTTTTGTTGTAGTTTTCATTGTTTTTGTTTCTGCATGACCTCATCTGCCGGATATGCTTTGCCAGCCCTGCCTTTTCCACACCTTTCTTTTTTCTCTCCATTCTATTCCATTTGACGATCCATTGCAATTATTTCGCGAATCTTGCTCTTATCTGATTATTTTTATCAAGCACAACATACTTTTCTATCTCATAATGACTTTTTCAGTCTTTCCAAATCTTCGCTGTCCGGGTGTGACAAAGCACGGTCAAAATTCTTAATCAGCAGATCAAGATTGGCCGGATGTTCCGGGTTTTCTTTCATTTTCACATACCGTTCACGCACAGACTGCGGCATCTTTCCCTGGCACATATACTCACCGATGACCGTATTGCTTGCATCGATCGACTGTTTGACTTGTCCGAGAATCTTTTCAAAATAGGCATCACTTCCGCCAAATCCAGCTGTTCCAAACAGGAAAATCTTTTTATTTTTTAATTTCGACAACAATTCTAATGTCTTTTGGTCTGCATTCCCTTTGTCCGTCCAAAATCCGATATAGCATACGTCGGATTGCGGTACCTGCGAATCGTTTGTGCCAAAATAATCGCATTTGTCCTTTGGCAACGTTTCATAGATTGCATCAGCCAGCTTCTTTGTATTACCCGTTAAGCTGCAAAACAGGATCGAATAATGTTCTTTTATCATAGCCCATACACCTCCAGTTCAGGTATTTATGTGGAAAATCCACTTTTTTGCAAATTGTATTATCTCTTCAGATCACATCTCGATTTCGCTTACGCTGCATCCCGATGTTGCTTCTCACTATTTCCTCTCAGGCTTTTAAGTCAAGCGGATATTCGCAATCCGCTTCGCTACTTGCTCATAACCGAATAGCTGCTTTGCAGCTTCAGTTAAACTTAAAAATATTAAGTCCTGTTTCCTCATCATGAACTCTGTCCACTCTTCCGTCAATTACCGTGATGACCAGCTCACAGGTTGCACTGACAATCGCTCTGTTCAGATGTCCTCCAAACACCTCGCCCTTCTGATTTCCGGCACTCATATGAAGATGTGCATAGTATTCTCCATCCATTGTATTGATTGTACCTGTCAGTGATGTAATTTCATAATACCCCTGGAAGCTGTTTGAATAATATTTCTTTTCGTCTGTCTTGTATACTCCGACTGTGAAATCATTGATCGCTCCAAGAGCCTGGACACTGGCAAGCTTTATATTCTCCTTTATGGCAATTACCCTCAGCTGCTCCAATATTTCCTCGTCTTTGTCAATCCTTGCTACTATAACATTGTCAAATTTTCTGTATTCCATTTTATTCTCCTTTCTCTTTCCGCCTGCCACTTTTCAGACATTACTGCAATAAATTCAATATTTATTCAGAAAATGCTCCCTGTTCGGATACTCCTGCCGATATGCCCGGAGGGCGGCTTCCCGGAGCAGGGTGAATTCTTTTTCCATGTGAAGCAGGCGTGGTGCCTTGAACGCGATCACACTGATCTGTTCGGCGATTTTTTTCGCGATTCCTTCTTCGGACAATTGTCCCATGCCGAATACCAGAGAGGTAAATCCTCTGCCTCCTCTGCTGACCTGAATAAATTTCAGGAATACATTGTACAGTTCATCTGCAAGAATTTTCTGGTATCCCTCATCTGACTGCATGGCTTCCGCCAGACACAACGTAGAGAGAATCCGGGCTCCCATCTTTCTTCTGTCGCCTCCCGGATCCAGAGAGGTTCCTTCCGCCAGATACTTCAGTTCCATCAGGCATTTGACAAATTCATCCTTCTGGAGCCTGCGTTGTCCGTATCGGGCCGTCCAGAGCCGAGCCCGGTATTCTTCTTCCCAGGCTTCCTCCTCTCCGATATATTCTTTTAAGATCTGCTGCCGTTTTGCCGGATCTGTCTCCTGATAAAAATCTTTGGTCCATGTATGTTCCATCTGTTTTTCCTCATTCTGTCAGTCGGATATTCGCAATCCGCTTCGCTGCTTGCTTGATTGGTTTAAAATAAAGACACGTCTTTACTTACTCTTTCTGCCTGCAAACGCAGTCTTCCTGCTTACATTTCGGAGTGGGAAATCGTCTCTTCTGCGTTCAGGTACTCATCGATGTTGCTGCCGTCTACCTTCTGATATTCTGAAAAATAATACCGGCCTTCTTTCAGGCTTTCCTGGTCAAATTCCTCTCCCTCGAACAGCTCCACTGCCATTTTCGCCATTTTCTTTGCCTGATCCACTCTGTCATTTAGGATGCTGCCCTGCATCTCTCCTGCTTTTACGGCTTCCAGAGCCTCTTCCAGGCCATCAATTCCGAAGATCACCGGCCATTCTTCACGGACATAGCCTGCTTTCCGATAGGCCTCCACAGCCCCAAGTGCCATCTCATCGTTGTTGGACATAACAAGTTCAATCTTTTTTCCGTACTGGCTGATCAGACGGTTCATGCGGTTTTCCGCCTGTCCCCGGTTCCAGTCCGCTAACTGATAGCTTAGCTTTTCCAGTATAACATCTTTTTTCATCAGTGTCTTTACGGAATATTCCGTTCTGCTGATGGCATCCTGATGACCCGCTTCTCCTTCCAGAAGCACATATTGGATCTTTCCGTCCTTGTTTTTATCGACTTCCGGATGGCTGTTGATGTATTCTGCTGCGATCTCACCCTGCATGATCCCGGACTGTTCTGCATCACAGCCCACATAATACAGCTTTTCCCACTGCATCAGGTCTTCTCTTACCGGTTCCCTGTTAAAGAAGATCACAGGAATGTCTTCATTCCTTGCCATTCGGATGATCCGGGACGGAGCTGTCCGGTCCACAAGATTGATACAGAGCACATCACAGCCGGCATCAATCATCTCTTCCACCTTTTCGTTCTGTTCCTGCTGATCGTCGTTTCCGCTTTTTGTCGATACGATAATCCTTCGTTCTTTGTTTTCCATGGCTTTCAGCTGCGCCTTCAGTTCATCCGTCAGTCCATTGATAAAAGGATCATCCTGCGTGTAGGTTATCACTCCGACCCGCAGGGTTTTCTCTGTCTGGTCCGACTTGCCGGAACACCCCGACAGCACAAGCACCGCACTCCCTATCGTGGCAGATAATAATACTGCCACCCTTCTTTTCTTTTTATTCATAGGAATATAAAAACCTTTCTAAATCTTCGTCCATAGAGAAATTTTCCTTGCCAAGTACCTGATATTCGGTTATATATCCTTGCATTTTATAAGACCTGTGCTCGATCCTTTTGGTTATTTCTTCCACACTTTTATAGCCGATTTCATATCCGTCCGGCACAGCCAGCCCCTGAATGTTTCCGTTATCCAGAAGTGCAATCGTCTTCAGACTGTAACCCACTCCATAGAGCTCCGCGCCCTCGTATGTTCCATTTTCTGCCTGCTCTCCAAACTCTTCCAATATTCCTTCATCCAGGATGACAAGAGCATCCGCCTCTGTTTCCTTCTTCATCCGCTCCACAATGTCCTGTTCTTTTCTCCGGTAAATACACCAGCTGATCTTGCTTTCGCTGCCTTCCAGCGCCTCGTTCAATCCACAAATCTCCGCCTGTACAGCCTCGGACATTTTCCAGTCGGCGATAATTCCGATCTTCTGCTTTTTTGTTCTCAGCCGTTCTCCCAGCCATCTTCCGATCTCCCGGTAATCCGGCTGGATCGTGGGACTGGCAGTTTTCCCTTCTTTTACCGCCAGACCATCTGCAATCAGCAGATACGGTTTATTTCCACACTCTTTTTTCAGCATATTTTCCGTCTCATGACCGGGTGCCGGATATATGATAAAGCCATCAATATCGTTGTCCTTCTGTTCCCTGATAAATTCTCTTTCCGCCTCCGGCCCGTCGATCTCTTCCGTATTGCAGATGATCATATGAACGTTGTTCTCTGCCGCAGCCTGCTTCATTCCCTTGATCAGGGCATCCCAGCGTTTGTCACCGGACTCCGGAAGAATCACCGCAATCCGGGGCTCTGCTACGTTCTGATCGAAAATTTTCCATACAAAGAATACTGCCAGCAGCAGCAAAAGAAACTCAATTATAAGAAATTTCATTCTGTTCTTTTTCATCTGCCCGGTCTCCTTTGTATGTATTTTTGTAATTCCAATGCTTCTGCGTTTTCCGGTGTATATGGGATTGCCGGAATACGGATCGTAACCCTTGTTCCTTCGTCCGGTTCGCTTTCTATGGAAAGTCCGTATTCTTCGCCAAACATCAGCCGGATTCTGGAATGCACATTGATCACACCCACGCCGGAACCGTGCTTCGGAACCTTGCTGTTATCCGTCAGAATATTTTCCAGGACTTCTTCCCGCATGCCCATCCCATTGTCTTCGATGGTGATCAGAATGTCCTCGTCTTTCTTTTTTCCGCTGACGATGATCATGCCGCCATCATCCTCATCCATATTGCCAACGCCATAATAGATGGCATTTTCCAGGATGGGCTGGATCACCAGCTTTACGATGCAGCAGTTTTCGATCTCTTCCTCGATTCGGAATTCTGTTTTAAACCGCTCTTTGTACCGGGCCAGCTGGATATTCATATAGCTTCTGCTGTGCTGCAGCTCATCCTTAATGGGAATGATGGTCTTACCCCGTGACAGACTGACACGAAGTAATTTTGCCAGTTCGGAAATCATACGAACCGCTGCTTCATTTTCCTGGGCTTCCACCATCCATGTGATGGACTCCAGTGTATTATACAGAAAATGGGGGTTGATCTGGCTTTGCAGGGCATCCAGTTCACTTTTTCTTCGTTCATTTTGCTGCCGGATGATCTCGTCCATCAGTTTTTCGATCTGTTCATAGGACTTCTGCACAGAATGTCCCAGATGGCGGATCTCCGAGGAGCCGCCGATATAGATATCCGGTTTTCCTCCTGCCTCATGGGCCTTGACGGAAGCATCCAGCTCCCGGATCGGTTTGGATATCTTCCGGGATACCAGCTGATTTCCCTCCAAAAGCATGACCAGAAGAACCAGAATCGTGGCAAATACATAGTAACGGAAGTTCTTGTAGTTTGCCGCCTGCACGCTCTCTGGCACAACACCGATCATCTTCCAGCCTGTATAGGCTACGCTGCCGACGATCACGGTCTCGTTCTGACCGCCGGAACGGATCTCGTAGGTTCCGTCCTCGTATTTTGCCGCGTCCAGACTGTTTTCTTCAAATAATCCGCGGTTTAATTCCGTTCCCCGGGGATGGTAGATCATTTCTCCGTCCTGACTGGTCAGATAATAGTAGATTCCGCCGGAACAGTCATTGATCTGCTTCATCACGTCCCTGATCACAGAATATTTCATATCCAGTAAAAGAATACCGGTTTCCGGTGTCTCTCCCTTGTTGACATCTACATACCTGCTCAGGGAAACGACCCATTGGTACCGATAAGAGCCGTCCTCAAACAGCTCCTGGATATGCGGTGTGGAAAAGTGTATATTTTCAATGGCATCTTCCGCATTTTTATACCATTCCTGCGTCTGCACCTTCACATTTTTCTTTTCTGCCGCCACCGGCTCCGATGCAATCAGATTTCCTTTGGGGTCATACAAAGCCAGGCTCTGAATCTTATCGGAGTTGGTCTCATAGAGCAGACTGAACTGCTCCGAGAATTCCCGGCTGGATATATCAAACTGCTGGACCACGTTGTAGTTTGCCCCGTTTATAATCTGCCGGATATCCAGCAGGTCTGCATTTAACCGGTCCACGGTAGCCTCTACAGTAGCTTCCGTGTTGTCCACTGCTGTTTTTTCCAATGCCAGCTTGAATCGATGGTAAAGCAGCAATCCCATTACAATGATCGTAACCAGTGAAATCGCCATAAGGACAGACAGGATAATCGACTGTATGTTAAATACGATGTTCTTCCGGGAATCCGGCTTTCTTTTTCTATCTTTCATGTATTTTCCCTTTCACCTGTTCCCTATTTTCCGGAAGCTCTGTATTTGGAAGGGGAAACACCGAATTTCTTTTTGAATACATAGCTGAAGTAGTTCGCATCCTGATATCCCACTTTTTCTGCGATCTTATAGCTTTTTTCATCGGTGTTCAACACCATTTCTTCTGCCCTGTCCATTCGGTAATCCGTAAGATAGGAGACGAAGGACTGACCGGTTTCCTTTTTAAAGATGGACGAAAAGTAAGAATTGGACACACCAAGATCTGCGCACACATCATCCAGCGAGAGCGCCGGTTCCATATATCTGTCTTTTACGATGTTCTGTGCATCGGTGATGATCCGTCTGGAGGTACTGTTTCTGGTACTTCTCAGTTTTTCGCTGATCGCCATAGACATATTGATGATCCAGTTTGTCATAGAGCTTTCATCCAGCTGAGTCACTCTTTCGTAAAGATTCTGTACATTTCCGGAAATTTCATTGAAATCCATGGAATTATTGGCACAGAATTTGAAAAATCCGCTGACAATCTCCATGGTAGCCAGATTGTACTGGCTGATGGTGGCTGCATTCTTATGGAGCTTTTCTGTCTCCTTGATGGCTTCTTTCCGGATCTTCTCCTGATCACCTACATGGATGGCACGAAACAGCTCCTGCATCCTTGTCTCTTCTAAGGGAACCGCCTTTTTTGACTCTTTGGGAACGATCTCCGCGATATTGATGGCTCTTTTCGTTCCGTACAGGACACGGTAGGATACCGCCTCTCTGGCTCCCTCGTAGGAAATACTGATATCGTACAGACTGTTGCAGACGGTTCCGATCCCTGCGGTAACCGCCGCCCCCATAATTCTCCATGCCCAGCGGCAGAACCGGTCACACTTGTCCGTCAATTGAGCTATCTCATCTTCTGAATGGAGTTCCATAATCAGAATGGTATTACCCATATAGATGAACTCCTGGCAATTACAGTTCTCCATCAGCCGCTGTTTGATCTCCCGCTCCACGGACATGGATAACAATAAGGGATTCATGCCATCCGGCACATCATTTTCCGATGTATGAAAAATCATGCAGCAAAACAAAGGTCCCTTCATATCCACCCGATAGTCCAAAAGGAATCGTTCATAATCCTCTTCTCTGACCCTTCCCTCGATCAGGGAAATAAAGAAATTGGACTGCAGCTTTGGTAATACCTCCTGGAAATAGTCTTCCAGTTTTTTTACATTTAACTTTTCTTCCCGTTCCCTGTCCAGTGTGGTTTTCAGCTTCATCAGGCTTTCTGACAGTTCGATGGCGCTGATGGGTTTCAGCATATATTCCTTGATCTCCAGATGGACGGCCTCTTTCGCATATTCAAATTCGTCAAAACCGGTGCAAAGCATAATGTAAATATTGGGATAGTCCTGGTTCAGTTTTCTTGCCAGCTCCAGTCCATCCATGTAAGGCATTTTAATGTCCGTCAGTACCACATCCGGCTGAAGTTTTTCCACCAGCTCCAAAGCCTTCACGCCGTTGGTGGCACTTCCCACTACGTCAAATCCCAGATCATTCCAATGGATCTTTTTTTTCATAACATCGATGACCTCTACTTCATCATCGACAAGAATCACTTTATATTGTTCCATTCTTATCCCCCTGTTTTCCGGAGTACGTTGTTGTTCCTTCATTATAGCAGAAGATTGCTCTCTGCTGAATGAATAGTTACAAAAATTTTTGCCAGAACAGAATAAAAGACCGCCCTAGTCATCCATCGGACGACCGGGCTGTCTTATATTCTATCTGTTTATGAATCTTTCATTATTTTTTCTGTACATATTTCAGACAGTCAAGTGTTACAGCTGCCAGAATAATGATACCTTCGAAGATGAACTGAAGGTTGGTATCAATACCCAGAATCGTCAGGGCATATGTCAGGGAGGTAAAGATCAGTACACCGGTTACAACTCCGGAGATCTTACCGATACCACCGGTAAAGGATACACCACCAACTACGCAGGCTGCGATGGCATCCATATCCCATCCCTGTCCGTAAGCTGCACTACCGGAACCAACCATACGGTTACATTCCAGCCAGGAACCGAAGCCATACAGGATACCTGCCAGCATAAATGCTCCCATTGTTACTTTAAATACAGAGATACCGGATACTGCTGCCGCTTCCGGGTTTCCACCTACCGCATACAGGTTTTTGCCAAAAGTTGTTTTGTTCCAGATAAACCATACAATGGCAACTGCTGCAACAGCCCACAGAATGATGGTCGGGAATTTTCCGATCTGCGGAATGAAAGTATTCGGGATGGCAGAATCAATCGCACCGAAGGATACACCCTTGGTCGCATAGGTAACCAGACCGAAGATGATCAGCATGTTCGCCATGGTAGAGATAAACGGATGCATTTTGAATCTCGCCATGAAGAATCCGGCAATCATGGCAAATGCTGTCGTAAGGATTACACACATTAACAGTGCAAACAGTGCTTTCGCTGTAGCAGGCATAGCTGAGAAGTCAAATACATGTCCGAATACAGCACCTGTATTGATTCCGTTATGCATGATGATGGTTGCTGTAACCATACCCATACCAACCATACGTCCCACGGAAAGGTCGGTACCTGTTAACAGGATCAGACCGGCAACACCAAGTGCAAGGAACATACGCGGGGATGCCTGCTGTAAGATATTCAGGATGTTGGTAACAGTCAGCAGCTGTGTATTTTTAACGATCGGTGTGATGATACACAGTGCGATGAAGATCAGAATGATTACGATATACAGACCGTTTTTGTACAGGAACTGAGATAAATCGAAGGTATATCTGTAATTTTCCAATTTCTGTATTCTCTGCTGCGGGAATGTAAATTTGGAAGCCCGCAACAGGTCGATCAGGTGATATTTATGCATGAATGCTTCATGTCTTCTGTCCTTGATCTCCTGAAGCTTCGATTCGTGAGCCATCTGTGCATCAAACAATTTATTTTTGAGCACATATTTCTCAGCCTTAATCTCTTCTGCATCCTTCAGAGAAGCAACCTTTTTCTGATGCTCGCTCTTTAGATCTGCTTTGACCTTCTCATATCTGCTGTTTTCTTCTGCTTTTGCAGCTTTGCAGCTTTTGTTTACTACGTCGTAATAATCCTTTTTGTAATGCGCGGCCAGATAGCTTTCTGCCTCTGCGATCAGCTTTTTGATTTCTTCTTTGTTGTCTGCTTCTACTTTTTTTGCATTTTCCAGCTCTTTTTTGCTGTTTTCAATGATCTTATCTCTCTGTGTTGCGGATAAGTTCTTGTTTTCTTTTGCGATCGCGATCTGTTTTTTCAGATCGCTCACTTTGTCAAAGCCGTCTGCACGTAATGCATCGATTTTTTTCTGGATTTCTTCCACATATTCATCGATCGGCTTCAAAAGCTTTGCTTCTTCTTCCGACGAAATAATAACGCTGTTTTCTGCCATTTCCAATTTTCCTCCTGTTACAGGTATTTAGCACTGAGTCTCAATAATTCTTCCTGGTTTGTTTCTTTGGTATTTACGATTCCGGCCAGACGTCCGTTAGACATAACACCGATTCGGTTGGTAATACCAAGAATCTCCGGCATTTCGGAAGAAACAACGATGATTGTTTTTCCCTGTTTCGCCATATTGATAATCAGTTCATAGATTTCATATTTTGCTCCAACATCGATTCCTCGTGTCGGGTCATCCATCATGAATACGCTCGGTGAACGTTCCAGCCATTTACCAAAGATAACCTTCTGCTGATTACCACCGGAAAGGTTGGCGATCATATCATCCGGTCCCATACATTTTGTATGCATGATCTTGATTTCTTCAGCCGTTGCACGCACCATCTTGTCATGCGATAATGCGACTCCGCTCTTATAATGCTTCATGTTTGCAATGGTAGTATTGAATGTAATATCGCCCTTCAGGAACAGACCATTGGCTTTTCTTTCCTCTGTAATCAGAGCAAATCCGTGATCCATAGCATCTTTCGGGGAGGAGAAGTTCAGTACTTTTCCATCATATACGATATTTCCTTCTGCTTTTGTACGAATTCCGAAGATTGTCTCCAGAAGTTCCGTACGACCGGCACCAACCAGACCATAGAATCCGAAAATTTCTCCTTTTTTGATATCAAAAGAGATGTTCTGCAGTTTCGGTGCATATTTTGTTGATATATTCTGTACGGAGAGAATGGTTTCTCCCGGTGTGTTGTCCACAGGCGGAAATCTGTTGTCCAGAGAACGTCCAACCATAGCGGCGATCAGTTCGTTCATATCCGTTTCTTTACTTGGCTTGGTCATGACCAGGCTTCCGTCTCGCAGTACGGATATTTCATCACAGATTTCAAATATTTCATCCATTTTATGTGAAATGTAGATCAGAGCAATTCCCTGCGCCTTCAGCTGACGCATCATCTTAAAGAGTTTTTCAACCTCTGGTGCAGTCAGGGATGATGTAGGTTCATCCAGTACAATGACTTTGGAATGATAGGAAATCGCTTTTGCGATCTCACACATCTGTCTCTGAGATACAGACATTTTCTTCATTGGCTGCGTCAGATCAACTGTAATTCCCAGTTTTCTGAACAGGTCTGATGTTTCTTTTTTCATTCTTCCTTCGTCGATCACTCCAACGGAATTCTTTGGGTATCTTCCAAGGAACATGTTATCTACAACACTTCTTTCAAGACACTGGTTCAACTCCTGGTGTACCATTGCCACTCCGTTTTCCAGTGCATCCTTCGGACCGGAGAAATTCACTTCTTTTCCGTCCAATACGATGGTTCCTTCATCTTTCTGATAGGTTCCAAAGAGGCATTTCATCATTGTCGATTTTCCGGCACCGTTTTCACCCATCAGTCCCATAATGGTTCCAGGTTTGACATTCATGCTGATATGTTTCAGAACCTTATTTCTACCGAACGATTTGCTCATGCCGTTAATCGATAAGATATATTTATTCTTATCATCTGTCATAGCTGCGCTTCCTTTTCTTAATAAAGAAGGGTATCATTGCTGACACCCCTCTATAATTTCATTCATTTACGGTAACGATTCAGAGACCTCATCTCGATTTCGCATGGCTCCGAATCGTCACCATTTACACTCTTATTCTGTCTCGAATTATTTGGAGAGAAGTGATGTATATGCTGCTGCATTATCGGTCTTAACCATGTTAATTGCAAAAGCATCATACTCGCTCGGGTTTCCAAGACGGTTTGTGATATTAGACTCTGTCTGTCCGTCTCCACCAATGTAATCTACCTTCAGGTTCAGCAGATCATCATATTTCTCCAGCAGTGGCTGATAGGTAGAGCTCAGGAAGTTATCCGATGCGTTGTAGATATTCAGCCATACTTTTTTGGATGGACTCTTGCTTTCATCCAGCTGTTTTGCAACTTTATCGTAAACTTTTGTGGAATCTGTGAAATCGTTGTAGTTATCGGCTGTTACAGCAATATTTAATGCGTAGTAAGATCTCTCTTCTTCGCTGTATCTGTAATCTTCACCCTCTGTCAGGCAGTTGCCGGCTTCATCTGCTGTACCGATACCGGTATTGATATCTACACCGTCCAGTGCGTTACGCAGAACTCTCAGTGTCAGATAAGCCTGAACGTCTGCATGCTGAGAAATTGTTCCGCCGTATCCTTCACCGATTGCTGCTACAGCATCGCTGTTCGCATCGTAACCGAAGGTAGGAACTTTGTTGTCTTTCGCCCATGCATTGAACATTGACATTCCCATACCATCGTTGTTGGAAACTACAACATCGATCTGATCACCGAAGGAAGCTGTCCATGTTCCGATCGCGTTACCAGCTGTTGCAGCATCCCATGTTGCACCTGCTGAGTTTTTCATTTCCTGAGAAGCCAGCTCACGGATGGTATATGTTTTTCCGTCTACATCCAGAGTTGCATCCTGCACAACCTTTGCTTTTCCATCTACGTTTGTTCCGGCTGGTGCAGAATCTACTCCGCCGTCTGCATCTACACCTGTTCCAAGTGCGGAACGAACACCACGTGTACGAGCGATAGAGTCGTTATGTCCGATATCACCGATTGCCAGAACATATCCGATTACGCCGTCACCGTTTCTGTCGATCGTGTCTGCGTTTTTCTTGATGTAATCCAGAACCATCTGTCCCTGCAGTTCAGCACCCTGGTTTGCATCGAAACCTACATAATAAGTATTTCCGTTGAAGTTCAGAGCATCTTTGTCCAATTCGCCGGTAGCACTGCTGGATGGCTGACGGTTGAACCAGCACAGAGGTTTGTCCTTGTTTTCTACGCTTCCGCCCGTTGATGCCGTAGAATCTGCTGTTTCTGTTTTCTGGGTAGAATCTTTAGACTCTGATGGGGATCCTCCACAGCCAGCCATGGATACTGCCATAGCTACTGCCATAATTGCTGCTAATGCTTTTCTTTTCATTTTTATTCCTCCCGTTTGGTGATTTTGCTAGATTCGCTTCGTTCCTAGCTGATGAATTCATTATAATCACAAGCGGTCTGAAAAAAAATAGAATATTTTTGGATTAGTTATTGAAATTTTTGGTTATTTCTTGTCGTAATTCCCCAAAACTCCAAGAATCATGCAAAAAAGCAGTCCCACAGAGCGCAAATTACCGCATGACAGATTTTTGTCGTACCTCGGGTACGCCTTCCCATCTGTTTCCTGTAGTTTGCGTTCTGCAGCACTGCTTTTTTTGTATTATTTCTTACTTATGCTTTAATCGGGGTAAGAGATCTAAAATCCTATTGCAGGCGAGACTGCATCAGCTTTCTGACGTTTTAGCATCTTTATATTTTCGTATCAGAATCATATAGCTTATGATCAGTAAAACAGCTGCACTGCTCCATGCACAGATCTCGGCATAGTATATTCCCTCTTCGCCGATCCATTTCGGCAGCAGCAGCGCAACGCTGACACGCATCACAAATTCCGCAATGCCGCTGGCAAGCGGAATCAAAGTATTGCCCAGCCCCTGGATCGCGGAACGATACACATGCAGCAAATACAGTATCCACAAAAAGACAGCCATGATAAACAAATACTTATATGCAATATCTAACACCTGTCGGATCTGCTCCGGTTCACCGGATACAAACAGAGACAATATATTACGCCCAATCAGCACCATCATACCGGAAATGAAAACAGAAGTGAGCACTGCCATATACGTACCGCTGCGCACACCTTTTCGGATTCTCTGATATTTCTTTGCGCCAAGATTCTGCCCTACATACGTTGTAATCGCATATCCATAGGAAACGGCTGCCATCTCCAAAATTCCATACAGCTTGTTCGTTGCCGTAAATCCGGCTACAAACAGAAAGCCAAAGCCATTGATCACATACTGCACCGTAAGTCCTCCCACAGAAATGATCACGTTCTGTATGGCAAGAGGAGTCCCCAGCTTCAAAAGCTGCAGACTCATAGACGGCTGCCTGTAAAAATCCTCCTTTTCCAGTCGGATATCCCTGATTTTCCGTAATACAAGCAGACAGTACAAGGCTGAAAATCCCTGTGCAATAACAGTCGCTATGGCTGCTCCGGCTACGCCCCAGCCAAAAACTGCCACAAACAGCAAGTCAAGTCCCACATTGATCACTGCTGCCACGGTCATTGCAATCAATGGAGATCTGCTGTTTCCAAGTGCCCTCAGGATCGCCGCAAAGATATTATAGGCAGCTATAATCGGGACTCCCGCAAAAATCAGCCGTAAATATAGCATCGTCAGATCAATAACATTATCCGGTGTCTGCAAAAATAAAAGAACGTGATAAACTGCTCCTTCACTTACTGCGAGTACAATCACAGACAGTAATGCTGTCATAATATAGCTTTTCGCCACCGCACATTTCAGATTTTCCTTTTCCCCTGCTCCATAGTACTGCGATACAAGAATCGAAAAGCCCTGTGTGATACCTGTCATGATGCCCAGCACCAGCCAGACCAGCCAGTCTCCGGCGCCTACTGCCGCCAACGCTTCTACTCCTACCACCTGGCCAACAATCATGGTGTCCGCCATCGTATAAAACTGCTGGAAAATATTTCCGAGCATCAGTGGTATGGCAAACGTTATGATCAGTTTTCCGGGGGATCCCGCAGTCATATTCTTTTCATTTGTTCCCATAAGATTAAGAATCTCCTTTTCTCTCTTTCTCCTCCTGCCGCTATTTTACAGGGGACCCTTGCGAAACACAATTCTATTTTTTCACAAAGTTTTTCCGATATTTTTGGTGGCTATTACTTTCTTTTGAGGTAAAAAGAGATTTTCGTTGGTTTTCCATTACAGAGTATGAAAAAGAAGCAGCGTATTTGAGACGCAGACATAATATGCATCCAATTACGTATCGGATTCTACATCTTAATTCCGCAGTATTCCCATGTCACTGTATCGAGCAAGAGGAACTCCTCTGTTCCAATTGGCTTTCCATCTCTGTAAGTTGAAAACACATCCGTGCTAATCAGATTTCCCTCTTTCGTAATTGCATCCATAGGTGTATGGCCTACAACCTGCAACAACTTACGTGGCTTATATAATCTCATTTTTGAATGCTGTGGTCTCAGCCAGATCGGCGATGCATCATTCCACATCTCGATTCTTCCGAGCTGATTAATCGTCTCTAGCACAGCATCCACATCATTATATTTTGCTCGCGGAACATATTCCTCTACAAAGAAATTCAGTACGCCTCCATGAGAAAAGAGAACATTGTCTATTCTCTGAACATATTTAATGGGATTATCTTCTGGAACAGCCTCTCGCAAATCCAACAACTTTCTTTGCACTGTCATTGAAGCCATGGAGCTATAACCGCTCTCCAGACAATGCCACAGATAACTCAAATCGTGATTCCCGTAGCACCAGGCTGTTTCCGGAAATGCTTTTGCAAACCGAACAGCCTCATCATAAGTTTCTTCATAAAGTCCGACATTATATTGCTTGTCCCAATCATCAGGGATGTCCATCAGACATACCGCTCGATCGGCAATTCCCTGATGCATAAGAGCTGTAGCCTGTTTAAACATCTGCGGTTTAAGATGAACATCAGGAATTACTAATATCTTCATACCATCATACCTTCTTATACTAACCTTCCTTTTTCGCTACAGAAGCAAAATAGGTATACTTATTTCTTGCCTGTGATTCCCCTGCAAATGCCTCCTGTAAATTCTTCTCTGTCTGTGTTCCTGCATATTCGTTTGCCGCCATCTCTTTTACCTCCGTTTCTTTACTACTTTTTCAAAATCTGATGCCGGGTGCTTGCACAAAGGACATATAAAGTCATCTGGTAATTCCTCGCCTACATATTCATATCCGCAAATTCTGCAACGCCATATTGTCTGACTGTCCTCTGTTTTTCCAACCTCCTGTGGCTTAGGCTTAATATTATTCTGATAATAATCATATGTTACTGAAGGAACATTGCTTAAAACTTCCATATCGGTTATCTCACCGATAAACATCGTATGTGAACCCAAGTCCTCTGTTTTAGTAACTGTCACAGAAATGTATGCATTTGTACCTTCTGTAATATAATAAATACCATTTGTGCCCCTGGCACACTGCTCAAATGCTTCAAACTTATTGGTATCCCTTCCTGATTGGAAGCCAAAATGTTTGAACAATTCAAATTGTGCCTTCTGACTTAAAACTGATACAGTAAATTTTCCGGTTCTTTGAATCATATCATGCGTATAATTTGCCTTATTTACACAGATACTTAACTGGTTTGGTTCCGAAGCTGCCTGAATGGCTGTATTAATGACGCATCCGTTATCTTTTTCTGCTTCTTTAGCGGTCAATATAAACAGTCCATAACTCAACTTATACATTGCTTTCCTATCCATGCTGTTCCTCCTTTACCTTCTCCCTGCATTTCGGGCAAATGCCTTTAAATGAAATATCATAATCCACAAATTCAATTCCATGAGTGTTATGAATTCTTTCCAGTAAATCCGGTATTTGATCCATATCCACATCAAAAATTTCACCGCACTTTATACATCTTACATGGTAATGATTTTTCAATGTAAAATCAAATCGGTTCGGTCCATTCGGAACTTCAACCTTTCTTAATGCACCTTCCTCTACCAATATATCAAGATTTCTATATACAGTTCCTTTTCCAATTGTTGGATATGCTTCTTTTATAAATTCATACACTTCATTTGCCGTAACGTGTCTTCTCATTTCGTATACGGTATTTCTTACGAGATCTTTTTGAATGGTATTTCTCCTACTTGTCATTCGTCCTCCTTATTAGGATTAGTTCTTAATAAGGATTATATACCACCATCCTCCTGCTGCCAATAAAAATAGTAATAATTCTCATTATTACAAAAACTGCCAAACTGAGCATCTTTTACCTGAATAACTATTTTATTTTGCGTTCAAATACATATTCTGAATCTGAAGATAAATCAGACCTAAACGAATATCCGAGTCTGTCAAATTTCTGAATCTCCACCGGATTTTCAATATTATTTTCCGCTATGAATCTGACCATTTCACCACGAGCCATCTTGGCATAGGTACCTTTTGTTACCAATTTATCTCCGGATAACTCACAAAATACAATCGTAATATATCTGTCCTGTGGTGTCAGATACTTTTCTATACATTTTGAGTATTCTTTTGATGCAAGATTAATGATAATCCTGCTGTCATCAATTACTGAGCGGTATAACAATTCTCCCCAGTACTCATACAGATTTTTTGCATCTCCAATTCCAACCTTTGCCTGCATTTCAAGACGATAAGGAGTCACACCATCCATTGGTTTTAAAATGCCATAAAACGCAGACAAGATTCTTAAATGATTTTGCAAATACTCAAACTGCTGGATTTCAAACACAGATGGTGCCATATATTGAAATGCAATCCCTTCATATGCTAAAACAGCCGGAGTAAGCCTGTTATAAAGATCCATATTTTCCAATCTGTTAAAGTTCTGCTCTGCAATCTTGTCATTACATTTCCAGATAGCTTTCAGTTCTTCTTTTGATTTGCTTTTCATCCAGTTTAATACTTCTGCTGTCTTATCAATATAGACAGGCAGTTCAACCGGTGCTAAGTTATCGGTATCTACAATCATCTTTTTTGCAGGTGATAAAATAATCTTCATTATGCCAATTCCTTAAGCATATTTTCAGGATCATCTGCCGCCTTGACTTTATCATTTGCCTTTATAATGATTCCCTGCTCATCAATAAGATATGTAGTTCTTACTACACCCATAGATACTTTTCCATAATTTTTCTTTTCTTTCCAGACATCATATGCTTCAATAACTTTACGCTCCGGATCTGCTAATAGCGTAAATGCCAGTCCGTATTTTTCTTCAAATCTCTTGTGAGACGCTACAGAGTCCTTGCTTACTCCGAGAATAACAGCTCCCTTCTCAGTAAACTGTGGATAACGCTCAGAAAAGCCACATGCCTGCTTCGTACATCCTGGTGTATTATCCTTTGGATAAAAATATAAGATCACTTTTTTTCCTGCATAATCGCTTAATTTATGCATTTCTCCATTCTGATCCGGCAATTCAAAGTCCGGTGCTTTTTTTCCTAACTCTAACATTTACTATTCCTCCGCTTTTGTATTTTCCACCTGTTTTCTTGTTCTTTTATTACCTGAAATCATTTTATGTCCCGTATACATAGACATGATCATACATATAAGAGTGCTACACGCAAAATACCTATGACCTGATTTGGATCCTTTATATCCAGTATAAAAAGTTCCAATCATAGTAATTAACGCTCCGATTGACCAATACTTATGTGCTTTCATTTTATACCTCCAAATTGATTAAGCTGTTTCCAAAATAAATATCTCTGGATCATTAACAATATTATACATTCCATCCATTACTTTTGACAAGCAGGGAAAGAAAAATACTCAATCCAAATACAAAAGGATGTATCACGATAATTCTTGCATTACCTTGACGCATCCTTTCGTGTTGTATTTTTTTATTCTTCTTTTCATTATTTTTTAATTTACAGATACCCTGCGTCATTGTTCCCATTTGGCAGAATGTATACCAGGTTCGTGGCTTATATGCCTTAGACACTGTGCTGTTTGGCTCATAAACCTCAACCTCCTTGTGCTTAGAGTATATGAAATTTTAGCTTTATCTTGTAAGTTTGCGAATATCCGTATAAACAAAAAAGCCCTTTGAGAAAAGGATTTTTCCTCTCTCAAAGGGCAAGTTGGCAAACAGGAAGTTTTGCATACGTTATTCTTCTAATATTTTTGTAGGGTTCGCATAGAAAAAGTGTTACAGACTTTTTCTCACAGTCTCCAATCCCATGTAACCATCACCAGTGTTAAAACCTTCCATTGCCAACTCCTCCATTTCTTTGAATTTTATGATTTAATCTTCTTTGATGGTTACAGTGTATATCAATAGGTGGGGTATAAAAATCCCTGCTCTTTTATACTGCTATCCTTCTAAGACAAAAGGCCCAGAATACTTTTTCCTGAGCCTTTCCATCTTGTTGTTTTCAATTATAGATAAAGCTATTATGCAACATTCTGATTCTCATCATCTAGTTGAGGTAAATCTTCATCGCTACCAATTGCTTTTAAACCTAACATTGTTACCGTCACTCCCAAAGCTAATGTTACAACTCCCCCAATCGTCTTGAACACTCGCTCATGAAATTTCTGCTGCTGTAAATATAATTCCGTTATTTTATCAGCTTCTTCCATCATTTTTTCAGAAAAGTCCCTTCTTTCCTCCTCTGTTAAGTTTTCTTGTTCCAGCTGATTTGCGAAGGTCTCAAGAACATACTGATGTGCATGAACTGCTTGTTCATATTCTTCTTTATTTGTTTCTAAAATTGTTTTGCATAACTGTGTATAATTTTCTATTGCTGATTCCACAAACTCTACATATACTGGGAACTGCTTTATTATTTCAAGCGCCACTTCCTTTTCCATATATGGAATCATAGATGTAAACTCCATCACTTTATCCTTTGTTAAATTTCGAAATGATTCAATTTTTAACGCTTTTTTTACAGCTTCTTCTGAATGATATCTTTTTCTTATTTTCTTTTCCATGATTATGTTCCTACTTTGCTTCTTTGCGAATGGTGCCAATTTTTTTGTCACTTCTGGTATCTCTTCCATTTTTGTTTCTAATAGTCCCCGGTGGAAGACCATGCTTCTTTTCAAGTGTTCCTACTCTACAATCACTTCTAGTTTTCCTCATGTTTTTTCTTCCTTTCATAATTCCGTATCAACAATGCACTTGTTGTTTACTGATGCTTCAAGTATAATAAAATCTATAAAGAAAATACACGCACAGCATGTGGACTTAACACCTGATAATTCTCATGTTCGGCGATATACGGGGAGGTTATTCTCATGGGGAAACAATCTACAAGAGAAAATAAAACAATTTATCAGATTTGCCGGGAAGAAGCCGGTCTTACCAGATTAGAAGCCAGCGAAAAAATGACTGCTGTTTCTGATTCTAAAATTGAAAAATTTGAATATGAAATGCAGGAACCTACACCTTACGATATTATCCAGATGGCAGACGCTTACGGGCGACCAGATCTCTGCAATTATTACTGCTCTCATAAATGCGAAATCGGTCATCGTTATGTCCCGGAAGTCGAAGTTTCCGACTTATCTAATATAATTCTGGAAACCATTGCCAGTCTGAATGAGATTAATCCTCTTACCACACGTCTGATCCAGATTGCCCGTGACGGTAAGATCAGCGATGATGAGATCAAGGATTTTGCTTTTATCAGTAACAAACTGGATGAAATTTCTCTGGCAATAGATTCTCTGAATCTCTGGGTTGATAAAACAGCCGGAGAGCAGGGACTAAACATCGAATTGCTCAGAGAAGAAAAAAAGAAACAGAAATAAGTATGAAAAAACAAGGCAGCGAACCTATTTATGGTTCACTGCCTCTTTCCTTTACATATGCTGTAACTGGTTTATGATGTATTCCGTTCTGCGGATAGCTTCTTCCACCTGATGTCTGGCATTATTGATTCGATCCTGCACCATCCAATCCACAACAAATCCATCAAAAAAATAATCTGCAAAGGATAAGAAGTCTCCAGTATTGATGTTTAAATTACAAGCCACGTTCACATCATTTAATTCCCTACTGAAATTACGAAGATCATATTTCGCCTGTTCCATATTTTGTCTTGCCTGATCCATCTTGGAGTGTTTCAACATCGTAGAAAAGAATCCACCGCCAAACATATCCACCAAGCCCCAATTCTTTGCACTGTTCAGGTTCTCTTTTGCTGTCCGAAGACTACTTAACGCACGTTGTCCTGCTTCAATCGCTTCTCGTTTCTCTTTTTCTATATCATATCCCATAATTTCTTCCCTCCTCGTATTTTTATGAGTTAGATGATATAAGTGCAATGATTCCGCCGATGATCAACAATGGAAGTGCAATATAAATCAGTCCGCCAACAACCATTCCTATCAAAATCACCGGGAAAAATACAACTGTACAGAGCAGCTTTAAGATTCCCCAGGATGCTTTTACACCAAATATAAAAAATTTTCCAATAAACCAAATCATGCATATAGCAAATAATAACGATAACATATTCTACTCCTTCTGACTCCTGTTATGATTTGAATCATTCATTTTTTTGATTGTTTACTTGATATAAACTCAGATGTATTTCTCACACCGATTTTACTACTGAATTCTGGGTTCTTCTCTATTTTTTCAATCATCCGAATTATCCTTATTCTCTGTGCTGTATCCATCTGCTCACCTCATTCTAACAGTTCTGCCTTTTGATATTGTCAGTATAACCGGATAACTTTTCAAAATATATACCTAATACAAAGAATTGAACATATGTAATTCTCAATTTTCGAGGAATAGTTGTTCCTCCTGTTCTTTCATCAAAATTCTTCATCACGGAATGCTTCCAGATATTCATCAATAAGATCCAAATTAACTAACACAATTCGTTTGACATGGTATACTGCTCTGGCATCTTTCGCTAACTGTTAGAGTATATGAAGTTTTGGCTTTATCTTGTAGTTTGCGAATATCCGTATAAATGAAAAGTCTAATCCCCCAGCTATGCTGGGGGATTAGACTTTTCATTTAGCTTGTTTCCTGACTACTCAGGAAAAATATTTCTACCCTCGCCCCACCTGTATTTTCAGAATTCGAAAGTTTAATACCTCCACCATATTTTTCAGCCACAGTTTTTGCAAAAAATAGTCCCATCCCATAATGGGCTTCGCCATTTCTACTTGTGTCATCCATAAAAAACTGCTCTGTGCCATGCAATAATGCTTCTTTTGTAAATCCTGATCCGCTATCCTCCACAATGAATGTCAGCCGGCCATCCTGCTCCTTTGCGTCAATATAAATGATTCCATTTTCTTTTGTATGCTCCACTGCATTCTGAATCACATTCATTACGGCTCGGAACATTGGATCATAAGCAATCGTTACCTTTTTATCACTTTGTCCCGCCTTCCAATCTATTTTCTGGTGATAGATTTCTACCAGTCCGAGTGCCTGTTCCTTTATATCTGCGAAAAAATCTTCTAACCTCACCGTTGTATAGGTAACATCACTGCAATTCCATGATTTTGTGACATCTATCAACTGTTTTACATAACTTTGTATCTGTGTTGTGCCGTTCAAAACATAAGTGATATTATTCTTCTGTTCTGTGGTCAGTTCAGTCTCTGAAAGTAGTTCTGCATTTCCCCGTACAATCGTAAGAGGTGTTTTAATATCATGCGCCAAAGCAGACATCTGTTGTTTCTTTTCCTGCTCTGTTTTCCACTGCTTTTCTAAAGATTCTCGCAATGCATCTCGCATATCATCGATTGCCGATAAACAGTCATCAAACTCTTTGATACCGGAACAGGATGTCTCATATTCCAGATTTTGATCCTTTATTTGTCTGATTGCGTCTAATACAGGCTGCATCTGCTTTTTGATTCTTTTTCCAAAACGTATGGACGGAATGATGATAATCGCTACCGCTCCAATCACTGACATAATAATCATCACATTCTGTGGTCCTATAAAATGCTCCCTCAAAAAAGCTGAATGATATTGAGGTGTCAGGCGATATTGCAATACAACATATTCATTTTCCCTTACAATTACTTTATAAAAATATTTCCCGGATGCGTTTCCGTACTTTGCAACATTCCATGCTATCTGTTCGTATTGTTCTGACAGATCTCCACCTATTTTCTCTCCATTCTCTGAAAAGATTACATAATCACAAAGTGCGGGAATCATCTCAGCAGTCACTTTATCTGCACGTAGAATCGTATCATATGCTTCATTAATCTTTTGCTCTGCATAATTTGCCGGATAAATACAGCCCACACTAATCAAAAGGTACAGCAGCAGATAAGCAACAATCACCAAACCAACTAATGATCCAAGCATGACCAGTACATATCTCATAAAAATCCTGCTGAGTGCATTGCTTCTCTTTACTCTTCCCATTTATATCCAATCCCCCAGACTGTTTTTATCGGCATATAATCATAATCCGCAAATTTTGCTCTTATATTTTTGATATGCGTGATTATAGTACTGTCATTACTCTCATTGTCAAAGCCAAAGACCGCTTCCAATATCTGTTCCTTCGAGAAAACCTGTCCTCTGTTTTTAGCCAGAAATTCACAGATTTCGTACTCTGCTTTCGTAAACGGAAGTTCTTTATCATCCATCAACAGTTTCTTTTGAGACATCTGAATGCAGACTCTCCCTAAAACCATCCGGACAGAATGTTCCCTGTGCTCTCTTCTAAGATGTGCATTGATCCTTGCCCGAAGTTCCATCACTCCAAATGGCTTTGAAATATAATCATCTGCTCCTAAAGAAAGTCCGTTTACCAGACTGTTTTCCTCCGTTTTTGCCGTAAGAAACAAAATCGGACAATCCACAAGTATCCTAATTCTTTTGCATAATTCGAAGCCATCAATTCCAGGCATCATAATGTCCAGTAAAATCAGGTCATAACGATGTAATTCTTCCATATTAATTTTTAGTGGATTACTTACTTTGGTAACCAGATGTCCATCCTTATTCAAAATGCTTTCTATCATTTCCAAAATTGCCGGTTCATCATCAACTGCCAGTATTTTTGCCATAGTTTCCCTCGATTCTATTCCGATATTCTGTTTCCTTCCCAGTGGTTTACCCACCAAAAATAGTATACCATACTAATCCCTGTAAATATTAAGCAACCTGGTATGAATGACAACCATTCACCTACACTAGTTTCTCCCAATATAGATTGCAGATAAGTATATGGTACTCTACCCGTCCAGCAGACAAATACATATTTCCACACATAATCTCCAAGTCCGGTAAGCATCAATGCACTAATTAGTCCTGATATAATCCCTGCTCCAATGGATACCCCTTTTCCAAACTGAAAAGCCAGAATCAGCTGCCACAGATAAAGTGGAACACTGCTTCCCCACAGCAGCAATGCTGCAAATATACATCCTTTCATGATTTCGATATCGCTTGATGCGATTCTTCCAAATCCAATTCCGAATATGATTGCTGTCAATAGGATAGAGCACAGACACAAAACCAGTAGCATCAACAGTTTCGATAAAAATGCTGCAGGTTTATCCGGTAAAGACAAGAGATTTTGAAAATCACCTGCATTTTGTTCCTGTTCCATCACACTTGCTGTAAAAATTCCAATAAGTACCGGAAGTCCTGCTCCTATTGCCTGATAAAATGCAATCACTTTCATATTTTCATTCCATGGTGAAAAAAAGTAATATATTAAAAATATAACGCTGGTTATAATCGGAATCAGTAAGTGTGCCAGAATCACAGATGTTCCTTTCATCTTTCGCAAGTCTGCATTAAGAGATCTTCCAATCATCTTATTTCACCTCTCTTCTCTCAAACCATTTCAAAAACAGAACCGTTACAAAAACAAACCAGATGATTGAGAGACACATTCCCGGAACAATGACTCCCGTATCCAAAAGAGGATTCCCTGCTTCTGCGGCAAGTCCATTTGGTAAAACATGAAGCAACGGGCACATCATTCGCATAGGGATTGCAGAAACAAGTACATACCAGATTCTGGTTTGTGATATTACCACACCGCTGACGGTAATAAACAGGCAGACGAACAGGTTTACAATCATTCCAAATCGTTCACTTAAAAATAAAGCTACCGGAATCTCCCATAACTCAGAAACCGTCAGAAACAATACTGCAATCAACGCTCCTCCAACTGGAACATGTGTCGTTAGAAGAAAGCCTCCAAGCGTTGCTCCTGCAAACACAATCACATTAGAAAACAAAATCATGTACCCAATATAAATAATTTTCCCCAGCAACAATTTTCTTCTGTCTGTGGGAATAGTCATTAAATGATAGTATTTTATCTTTTTCTCCTGCGCCACAGAAAGATAACAAAATAGAGCAATCATCCCCGGCAGCAAAAGTGTATACCACCAGTTCCAAACACTTTCTGCATAAGCATTTGTCATCCCAAGAGTAAATATAAATGCCATGACAAATGTAAGAAGAGGAAATCCCCAGATAAACTTTTTTCGCATGGTTCTTTTGGCTTTTTGATGTTCTGCTTTTATAATATTAACCATGGATTTCACCTGCTTTCTGGTTTTTTCTTACCACATTCATAAACAAATCTTCAAGATTATCTCCCTGCTTTAATGCTCCTTCGTATCCTAAGATTCCACCTGAAATAATCCCGACTTTATCTGCAAGTAACTGTACCTCTGAGAGAATATGACTGGAGAGAATTACAGTGATTCCCTGTTCCGGAAAAGACCGGATCAGCTCTCGTAATTCCTCGATGCCTATTGGATCTAATCCATTCGTAGGTTCATCCAATATCAAAAGTTCCGGTTCTCCAAGCAATGCCATTGCAATGCCTAGTCTTTGCTTCATTCCCAAAGAAAACTGTCCTGCTTTCTTCTTTCCGGTGTTTGTAAGTGATACAATCTGCAAGACCTCATCAATTCTGTTTTCATCTGTACCAAGCAATAATTGTCTTACCTTCAAATTCTCTCTGGCGGAAAGATTTTCATAAATAGGCGGATTCTCAATTAGCGCTCCTATTTTTGATAAATCTTTCCTATCCCAAAGTTTTCCATCAAAGTAAATCTTTCCTGCAGTGGGTTTCATCATACCGGTCAACATTTTCAATGTGGTAGATTTTCCCGCACCATTCGGTCCAAGCAGTCCATAAATCTGTTTCTTTTCTATATTAAGTGAAACATTATTTACCGCTTTCTGCTTTCTAAAATATTTACACAAATTTTGTGTCTGCAACATCATTTCCATCTTTACTATCCTTCCTTCCATATTTCATTTCTTACTGAAATATAACCTAACAGAAAAAAATAAAGATTTGATGAAGATTGCTAAATAATTCGTCTACTCTATTTTTATTCTCGTATGGAATAAACCATCATTAATAAGGGTAAGATCACTGGTGCAGTTGACATTGACAATATGTATGAATTTGCTTCTTCACACTGCAATGATTTCAAGGATCTCCGCGATGATGAGGACATTGTTATCAATCGGGAGTGGATCCTTAACAAACTTGCCGAAGCAGAAAACGAATAGTATATTTGGTGGCTACACCCCCAAGCCCCTGTAGAATCAATAACGCCGGTACTGGATATCAAAATCCCGCACCGGCGTTATTAATTGTAATTCTTTTTTCTACTCAAATAAACAGCTTATCTGCCCTACAAACTTGAATTTACTTTAATAAATATTTTTCAAACGCTTTATGATTATCAAAGTGGACTTCTCTAAAAAACAGAACTAACCAAATAATATAGGTTGGTATAGCTATATATGGGGTTAAAAAGCAGGATAATAATGCTCCTGCCAACATTATAATAGCCCACATAAAGCACTGATTTCTTATATCACGAGAGATATAAGCTTTATCATACAATGCCTGTTCTTCTTTAGAAAATGAATTAAATCCCGAAACAAATTTTGTTGCTTTTTCCTTAAAAATCGCAAATAACACACCTATAATCAGAAATGGTATTACCAAAATTATACACGACCAAAATCCTATATTCATAATACATACCTCCGCTTCAAATTCCGATTTTTCGTTCTCTACGACTTCCCAATAAACGGGAATTTGTCATATCCCTATTTCTGAGTAGATTTTTTCGACAAACGGTGACTTATGCTCGATATACTTCTCAATATCAAATGGATAGAGTGCAGCGCCTTCTTCTTTAATTCTACTGTATTCACGCACAGCTTCCGGATGAGAACGCAAATATTCACGGAAAGCAATATGCCTTTTCAGTTCCTCAGAATCTCGCGGGCATACATATAGATGATGCTTCCGCAAATGGGTTTTGCCTTCATATTTAAATGCTTCCCGTCCGGCAATACCAAGGTTTCCTTCATGGTGATAGTCGATTCTTTCTAAGGCAGAGATTACAGCGTCAAGCATGGAGTAATCTTTAATGACGACATCAATATCAATAATCGGTTTCGCTGATAAACCATGCACTGAAGTGCTGCCAACATGTTCTATCACAAGAGCCAGTTGATCAAGAGCTTCCTGGATTTCACTCTTGATTTCACAAAAATCCCGTGTCCAGTGTTCATCATAAGGTAGCACAACAACATGCTTTGTAATCATTCTCTTTACCTCCCCAAATTTCGATTGAGATTTCACCTGTTTTAAGAAATTTAATAACTGTTATATTTTATTATTAAATTCTTCGCAACCCCTTGAAAACACTGGATTTGTCGCAGGTGAGCTTTCCCTTATTATTTCCCTTGTGTTATATCGTCCCATCAGTGTTTATGCACTCTGATAAGGGCAAATACAAGGGCAAGAAAAATCTATAAGACAGTATAACACAAAATAAAAGTGACATGGTGAACTGATTGAAATGCTTCTTAATTTTTGCTACTACTGATTGATTAAATGATAAGGAGATGGGATACGATGAGAACAATATTTGCAGAATACAATCCACAGTGCAACAGCATTGATGTATATACTAATACGGGCTATATACTCCGTATTGATTGTTGGGAAGCAGAAAAAAATTTAAGAACCACACCTGGATCTGATTGTGCTTTGACATCGCTTGCAATCGATGAGCCATTAGAATATGCAAGGTTATATCTTGATGGGAATTTACAGATGTGGGTAGATGCTGAAGATTCATTAGAGTTATGATTATTCCAATCAAAATCTACTAGAATTTATTAAAAATTAGCTTCATAATTTTAAAAGGACAGCCCTATTGCTATGAGGCTGTCCTTAAAAATACAATAGATAAACCTAGATTATTCTTGCTACTATCTGATTGTTAAATTTTCTGTATTCCATATTGCAAATCTCCCTTTTCGCAATATTTTATTAGTATGAATGCCAGAATCGCTGAAAAAACACGTGCCAATACCGTACTCCACCATATCATAATCTGTCCACCAAATAAAGGTGGTAAAACAAGCATAAATATCAGCATCAATACTGGTTCAATGAATGTAAGAATGTATGACAATCCACTTTTTTCAGTAGCATAAAATCCAGCTGTCGCTATTCTGGTAATCGCAACAAATGGTAATGACACTAAAAATATAGGTACAATTTTAGAAATCTCAATACTTACTTCATAAGAAGCTCCGAAAACCCCTCCAATATTTGCTCTGTTTACATACATGATAATTCCACCACAAACAGCAAGAATTATTGCAAAAATGTATGCCATTCTCTGAACTCCTCTCAGGCTTTCTTGATCCTTCTCACCATAAAAACGGCTCATTAAAGGTTGACTTCCATCACCTACGCCCTGCAATATGAGATATATGATACAGATAATATAGGATACACATGCATAAGTTGCAATAGCTTTTTCTCCCCCATAAGAAGCGGAGAATCGGTTTATAAACACCAATGAAATATTAGGAGTCAATGCTAGCCCAAATGGTGCAAGACCTACTCTGAATATAGCGCCACACATTTCTTTTACATTTTTTAAGGATACATACACATAAAACTTTTTATTATATAATGCGTATATGATTGCAATTGCTGCAGTCACACCCTGTCCGGCTATTGTAGCTGTGGCTGCACCTTTCATGCCCATTTCATATATCCATACAAAGATAAAATCCAGAACAATATTGGTTATGAATCCACCAACCATCGCAAACATTGACCAGAAAGAGTTTCCATAATTTCTAATGAATGGCATCATTCCAGTTCCAAGAATCTGCAATATTGCTCCAAGTGCTATAATTTTGATATAATCTGTCGCATTTGTTAATATAATTCCATCTGCTCCAAGCAATCCTAAAATTTTAGACGAAAAGGAGTAAATAATTATGGTACTGATAACACTTACTATTACAAGAAGCCACCAGCTTGTAGCAATAAATTCTTCTGCCCGTTTTCCTTTCTTTTCTGCTGCATTAATTGAGTAATAAACAGCTCCTCCCATACCAATTCCTGTTCCAAGAGCCTGAATCAAAGCCACAATCGGATATGCAATATTAATAGCCGAAAGTCCAGCATCTCCTATGGTATTGCCTACAAAATATCCATCCACTATCGCATATATTCCTGATAATGCAAATGCTATAATAGATGGAATAACATATTTAAAAAATAATGATTTATGATTCATTTTTCTTACAATCTCCTTCCTTGAAAAGTCTGATAAACAGCTCTGTATTATCATTAAGACTTTCTATATTCTCTAATCCCATTTTTTCGATTACATATATTTCTTTTGAGTGCAGTTTTTCTATGATATCTTTCGTATATTCCATTCCTGATTCTGTGAGGCATATCAGCTTATTTCTCTTGTCTGAATCATCAGATACCATATTGATGTATCCTTTTTTCTGAAAATCTTTTAGTATCGTATTTACCGTTTGCTTAGGTATATTCCATTTTTCACTTATCATTTTCTGCGTGCATCTTCCATTACTTTCATAAAATGAATACAAAGCAAAAACTCCATTTGAAGACAGTCCCTGATCCTTTGACCATTCCTCATACATTGCCGTACATTCTTTCCATAAAGCATAATATCGTTGCAACTGTATTATCATATTATTATCTTTTCTCATCTTTTTCCTCCTTAAATTAGTACGAATCCGGACTTTTGTATTATAGTCCGAGTTCGTACTAATTGTCAAGATTTATTTATATACTTTTTCTTTATATAAACAATCAATAGTCCCTTACTAAGGACAGGAAGATTATGAAATTTCCCTGTCCTCTTTTAATAATATCCTCGTTCTTCCATCCAGTCTTTCACATAACATCTGATTCCAATATAAATAATATGCGACAGTAATAGCAATACAATAAGATTTATCGGATTAGCGTTTTTAATCCATTCTCCAAAGTAAATTACAACAGCTGTACTCGTTATCGCTACCACGATACTGATGATATCCCAACAATATTTCCGGTAGATTTTTCCTACCTGATAACCAATCCCGATTATCAGCCACCCGGTTATTACGAATAAAATTGCCATGACAGTACCGGCAATCAGCCAGTACACAATCCCGGAAAGAATACTGTTAGGTATTCCACTGCTTAACTGTCCGAAAGAGTCTGCACCTGTCACAAACTCCCGAAATAAACTTCCCATTCCTTTTCCTAACGCACCGAAAAAGACGATACAGTCGTTAAGGAAAACCGGCGAAAGAATCGCAGTAAACAGTGTTGTTGTTATGCTGTACCATGCCAGTAGAAACAAGATACTTTCATAACCAATCGTCATATTTTTATATTTCTTTTCTAACTGGCTTTTACGGCTATCGCATTTTTCTTTTGCTTTCCGGTAAGCAGTACGGTCACATTTTTCACATTTCTCATAAGGCACTTTTTTCTCAACAGCTACCTCTACCGTCTTTTGGTGTGTCTGTGCATAAAGTTTTTCCTGCTCTGCTTTTTCATACTTAAATTTCCATGCCACGGCTTCTGCGTCGGCTCTTTTCCTGCTGTCTGTCTCGCTGGTCAATCGTTCCTCTGTTTGCCTTAATCTTGTCCGCAATGCTTCGATATTCTCGGCTCTGTTTTCGCTGTTCAATTTCTCGTTCAAGGTCAGCGATTCGCTTAGCTGCCTGTTTAGTTCCTGGATTGTCTGGTCTTTCTGATCCAGTTCGTCCTGCATCTGTTCGGTCATCAGCAGAAGTTCTTCCACCTGCCCGACGTTCTCTAAGTTTCTGCATTCGCTCATCGATCTCCCTCGCTTTCTCTATCTGCTGTTTAAGGTCAGCAATTCGCTGTTCTGTTTCTGCAATAAGCTGTTCTCGTTGTTCAGCTTCTGCGTTAATTCCTGCCATTGCTGATTCTCGTTTTCCAACTGTTCGATTCTGGTTTTCTGTTGCTCGATCTGTGAGAGCAGTTCTTCTGTATCTGGCAAAAGATTTAGCAGCCTGGATAATTCGCTGTTTAAGCTTTTTAAACTCTGGTTCTGCTCCTGAAAAGACAGGAGCTGCCTGTCCCGTTCCTGCAATTCCTGTACCATCTCTGCCATAAGATTCTGCTGTTCCTCGATCTGGTTTATCATTGTCTCCATCATGGGAATGACTTCCCGGCTTTCTTCTAATGTCACGCAATCGCTCCTTCCATTGTGTTAATGCACTGGATACTTTTCCAAAAGAAATCTGTATTTTATCCAGCAGTGCATTTTGTCTTTTTATGATCTGGTTTTCCTCTACTTTCCATGAAGTAGAGGATGTCTGTCCGTTTTGAAATTTCTCGTCAATTTTTCTGGCATCTGCGCCCTCATGGATCGTCGGTATCTCTAATTTTCCCTGCCTTGCATAAGAACGATGGTCAATGTGATTTTCCGTTTTCAAATGTGCATTACAGACGTTTGCCCATTCGCTCCGCCATAGCTCACAATTTTTCGGATTGTTCCACCCGGTAGCATCGGTTAATACACGTTTCCACTGTTTGCGGTTCCTTGTCCCGACTTTCTGGACTCCATTTTCATCAAGTACGGGGATTCGGATTCCATGACGGTCAGGGTTCTTTTTATCCTGCCACCAGTCCGGATGGGATTCATCCACCACAATATTTCCATTTTCATCTCTGACAAACTCCCAATCCTTGATTTCTTTGTTACCCCATGAGTGGTCTGAATTGAATGGTCGCAACGTCACCAATAAATGCACATGGGGATTACCATCTCCTTTATCGTGGATACTCCAATCCGCACACATTCCCTTATCTACAAAGGTCTTTTGAATATATTCAGTTGTATAATCAATCTGTTCCTGTCGGCTCCATTCTTTCGGAAGTGAGAACTCAAATGACCTGCCGAGTTGTGCATCTGAACTTTTTTCTATCCTCAAGACTTCATTCCATAAACGCTGCTTCTGAAAAGTAAGTTTGAATTTTTCCAGTGCAGCATTTTGGTTATCTGCCCTTTTATATCGGACAGATTTCTGGAACCGTCTGATATTTTCAGCAGGTACATTCTGCCATTCCTGTGGTGCATTTTCACACATCAGCAGGCTGGTATAAACGACTTCTTTTTTTGAAGTATAGTAGCTGATCCTGCCTGTTTCTTCATTTTTCATCACATCGCCATTGAGATAAGCAGACGCCGATATGATGGATTTTCCTTTGCTGCGTCCAACAATCTTTACTGTATAATGAAAAATCGCCATGCTCCGTTTCCCCCATTCTGCCGTATCCGGCTTTGATTTCCGGCAGGTAACGTTTTTCCTAAAAGAAAATGGTATCTGCCGGAGCACCCTCTGCGTAAGAGTGCCCTGTGCATAACAGCCTGCATGGAATGTGCCCCTCTGGCGAAGAGTGCCTCCTGCGGCATGAGCAGGTCTGGCTGAAAGCCCCGCCGACGGAACGAGCCCGGCAAGCGTAAGCGCAGACCGGTTGCCACCTGTGGCAAACTTATACGGACGACCTCTGGTTGTCCATAAGTGCGCCCTTCATAAAAAAGCAATGAAGGGAATGGAAACTCCACTCCCTCCGGCATTACACTTCCTCCGTATTTGCAACTGGCTCTTTCTGCATTGCCTTTGAGAAGAATTTCCCATTTGCTTCCTGCCTTTTTAAGAAGCCGATCAGCTTTGGGATATCATCTTCCTCAATCGCAGAACCCAGTACCGATTCCACTGCACCGCCAATCTGGCAGAGCCTGTGTGTCCGTTTTTTGGTTTCCACATCTTTCTGACGTTTCTTCAGTTCCCGTTTCTGTGCTGCATACTGTTTTGCTTTCTCAAGGCTTTCCTGTTCTTTCTTTTCCAACTGGAGCATACGCTCCTCATAACTCTTTGTTGATCTTGCCATAAATATCATCGTCCTTTCTTTTTTTCCAAACATAAGTTTCCTGTTGTCTGTCAGACGAAGTACATGGTATAATCTGCTTGCGTGTAGGTATATCATGACTCCGGTCTGATAGAACCTTTGGCGGTTTCTTCGGGAACCGCTTTTTTAAGTTGAACCGTTTCTTGTGACTGCTTTCACATTTCCCTTATCCCTCAAGTCCCTGCCCTCGTTGGCTTCCATAAAAAGTTCCAGCATATCCGTTTTGATCAGGACTTTTCTCCCAACCTTCAATACCGGAAGTTTCTTCCACTCTACCAACTTTCGCAGGGTGTTCCTGCCAATTCCCGTATAATCAGCAGCTTCCTCAATAGATAAGGCAATCTTTCTTTGCGTCATATGACCACCTCCTTTCGAATTGCATTATGCAATTTCATTTGTGCTGTCAGTATAGCGTGTTTATATTGCTTTGTCAAGCATTATGAAATTTTTCTGCTTTTCTTAAAATTGCATATTGCAATATATTTTGTTGCGTGGTATAGTAATGACATACCGAAAAAGGAGGCACATCAGCATGAAAGATAAAGAACTACGCAAGCTGATTGGCAGCAGGGCAAAACAGCGCCGTCTGGAATTAAATCTGACACAGCCTTATGTCGCAGAGAAGATGGGAGTTACCGCTTCCACAATCCTGCGTTATGAGAATGGTTCGATTGACAATACCAAAAAGATGGTACTGGAAGGTCTTTCGGAAGCACTTCATGTATCGATTGAATGGCTCAAAGGGGAAACCGATGAATATGAAACTGATATTACGGATAAGAAAGAATTGCAGATTCGTGATGCGATGGGCGACATTCTCAAACAGTTTCCTCTTGACCTCAATAAAACAGAAGACGCTTTTTCTAAAGACTTACTGCTGTTAATGTTAAAGCAATATGAACTGTTTCTGGATTCGTTTCAGTTCGCCTGTAAAAATTACAAAGGCAGTACCAAAGATGCGGACATTGCCAAAGTAATGGGATTTGAATCGAAAGATGAATATAATGAGATTATGTTTCTCAGGGAGATCACACATACTGTCAACGCATTTAATGATATGGCAGATGTTGTAAGGCTCTATTCAAAGAAACCGGAAGCGGCAGAACAAAGGCTTGCAAATCTTTTATCCGAAGTTATGTATGACGATTCTGAATCGGTATAGTAAGATAATCGGAGTTATGATACAATGAGCGCAAGCGAGTCAAGCTGTTTACAGATTTGACGAGCGGCGAATTGGCTTATGGACTTGTCCATAAGATGCCTACACGCAAGAAGCATTTCAGCAGTTCCGATTGTCTGATATCGAAAGGAGACATACGATTATGGCAAAAGGATCTGTTAGAAAAAAAGGAAAAAAATGGTACTATCGTTTCTATGTAGAAGATGCAAGCGGTAAAATGGTTCAGAAAGAATACGCCGGAACCGAAAGTAAAAGTGAGACGGAAAAGCTTCTCCGCAAGGCACTGGAAGACTACGAAGATAAGAAGTTTGTTGCAAAGGCAGATAATCTTACCGTAGGGGAACTTCTGGATATGTGGGCAGAAGAAGAACTGAAAACTGGGACACTCAGCAACGGTACAGTGGAAAATTATCTTGGTGCAATCCGATGTATCAAAAAACACCCGATTGCAGACCGCAAACTGAAAACAGTTACTGCCGAACATTTACAGGCATTTCTTGATCTGCTTACATTCGGTGGTGAGTTTCCAGACGGGAAAGTAAAAAAGGGATACAGCAAAGATTATATCCATTCTTTTTCCGCAGTGTTACAGCAGTCATTCCGTTTTGCAGTATTTCCAAAACAGTTAATCAGTTTCAATCCGATGCAGTATATTAAGCTGAAAAAGCAGGCAGAGGAAGTTGACCTCTTTTCCGATGATGAAGTGGAAGAAGGTACACAGCCGATTTCACATGAGGATTATGAACGGCTTATCCAATATCTGGAAAAGAAAAATCCACCTGCTATTCTTCCGATTCAAATTGCGTATTATGCCGGGCTCCGTATCGGGGAAACCTGTGGTCTTACATGGCAGGACATTAACCTTGAGGAACAATGCCTGACCATAAAACGCAGTATCCGCTACGACGGCATGAAACACAAAAATATTATCGGACCAACGAAACGGAAAAAAGTAAGGATTGTTGATTTTGGAGATACGCTGACTGAAATACTGAAAGCTGCCAGAAAAGAACAGCTCAAAAACCGGATGCAGTATGGCGAATTATATCACCGCAATTACTACAAAGAAGTGCATGTGAAAAACAGGGTATATTATGAATACTATCATCTTGACGGAACACAGGAAGTCCCGACAGATTACAAAGAAATCTCCTTTGTCTGCCTGCGACCAGATGGCTCTTTGGAACTGCCGAGTACACTCAGCATTGTATGCAGATCAGTGGCAAAGAAGCTGGAAGGATTTGAAGATTTCCATTTTCACCAGTTGCGTCACACTTATACCAGCAATCTGCTTTCCAATGGAGCTGCACCGAAAGATGTACAGGAACTGTTAGGACACTCTGATGTCAGTACCACAATGAATATTTACGCTCACTCAACAAGAAAAGCAAAACGGGATTCCGCAAGACTTCTTGATAAAGTAGCGAGCAATGCTTAACTAAAAATTTCCCTTATTTCCCTTGCGGATTCCGCATAAGGGCAAAAATAAGGGAAAATACATATCATTTCACTATTTAATGGGCTGAAAAGCCTGTAAAATAAGGAAAGTTCAGGAAATCTCTCCACAAATTCCGATTTCTCAGTTTCAAAAACTGGAATTTTCAAATTAGTCTTTGCAAATAACCTTTGAACCTTCACCATCGATTACAATTCCCTGACGGTTGTTAATTGGGCATAGATTCAAATCCGAAAATTCAGTCATTATTTTCTCAGTAACTTTCTTAAATGGTGCTGTAAGATAATGCGGAAGAACATAGAAATCAATCAAATCAAGCCCTGCATCATCTTCTTGTGAGTAGTCCTCCGGCTTTTCATCCATTTGTTCAATATATTGGATAGTTGGAGCGCATATAATCGCACCCGCCGATTCACCAATCATCAGTTTTCCCTTTGCCAATTCCTTCTTCAATAGCTCATCCGTTCTCGTTTTACGGAGCTGATCCATAAGGAAGAAAGAATTTCCACCAGTAAAATAGATCACATCCGCATCTTCAAAAACGGACTGTATCGTTAAATAAGCCTCCGTTGAAATATCAATTTCCGTTACGGTTGCTCCCAGTTTATTGAATAGCTTTCGAGCCGAGCCGACATAACCGGTATAGCCTTCACGCAGCGAAGCTGTGGGAATAAATGCGACTTTCTTGTTATCAATTTCTTCTTTTATCAAACTTCCTACACTTGAAAAGTGCGAACATAAAAACAGTTTCATCCATATCCTCCTTAATAAATTCCGATTTTCTTAATTCTACAAACTAGAATTTATATAATTATTCCTCTAACTTTCCCCATTTTATAGGCTTTCCCGCCTGTCCATTAGTGAAATGATATGTAGTTTCCCTTATTTTTGCCCTTATGAGATAATCACAAGGGAAATAAGGGAAATTTTTTAGTCATTGCCCACCACTTTATCAAGAAGCCGAACTGATTTTCGTTTCGCATCTCTTGTGGAGTGAGCATAGACGTTCATTGTGGTACTGACATCTGAGTGTCCCAACAATTCCTGCACATCTTTTGGGGCAGCTCCATTTGCTAAAAGGTTGCTTGTATAGGTGTGACGTAACTGGTGGAAATGAAAGCCTTCAAATCCCTCTAATGTTTTTGCCACCTTTCTGCAAACAGTCCCCAAAGTAGTTGGAAGTTCCAAACAACCATCCGGTCTTAAACAGACGAAAGAAATTTCTTTATAATCTGTCGGGACTTCCTCTGTTCTGTCTAAACAATAATATTCGTAGTACACTCTGTTTTTCTCTTTGACCTCTTTGTAGTAGTTCGTGTGATAAAGTTCTCCGTACTGCATTCGATTTTTTAACTGCTCTTTCCGGGCATTACGGAAAATCTCTACCAGTGTATCTCCAAAATCAACAACCCTTACTTTTTTCCGCTTGGTTGGTCCGATGATATATTTGCGCTTTGAGCCATCATATCGGATGCTGCGTCTTATGGTAAGGCATTGTTCTTCCAGATTTACGTCCTGCCATGCCAAACCGCAGGCTTCTCCAATACGAAGCCCGGCATAATAGGCTATCTGGATTGGAAGTATTGCGGCTGGGTTCTTTTTTTGCAGATAAGCAAGCAATCTTTCATAATCTTCTCGTGAAATTGGTTGGACATTTCCGTCCATATCCTCATCGGAAAACAAATCCACTTCATCCGTCTGATACCGCAGTTTAATATACTGCATGGGATTGAACGTAATATACTGCTTTGGAAATACTGCAAAACGGAAGGACTGCTGCATGACTGCGGAAAAAGAATGGATATAATCTTTGCTGTAACCCTTTCTCTCTTTTCCGTCGGGATGAACTCCCCCGAAGGAAAGCAAATCGAAGAAGGATTGCAAATGTTCAGAGGTTACATTTTTCAGTTTCCGTTCTGCCAATGGGTGTTTCTTGATATTTCGGATTGTTCCGAGGTAATTCTCCACCGTACCATTGCTGAGCGTACCTGTTTTTAATTCCTCCTCTGCCCACACATCCAAAAGCTGTCCGACTGTGAGATTTTCCGCTTTGGCAACAAATTTCTTTTTCTCATAATCATCCATTGCCTGACGGAGCAGCTTTTCAGTTTCACTTTTGCTTTCTGTTCCAACGCATTCTTTCTGAACAAGATTGCCGCTTGCGTCCTCTACATAGAAGCGGTAGTACCATTTCTTTCCTTTTTTTCTTACAGATCCTTTTGCCATAATCGTATGTCTCCTTTCGATATTAGACAATCGGAACTGATGAAATGCTTCGTGCGTGTAAGTATATCATAACTCCGGTTGTCTTACTATACCGATTCGGAATCTTCGTATAAGACTTCTGATAAAAGATTTGCAAGCCTTTGTTCTGCTGTTTTTGGTTTCTTGGAATAGAGCCTTACAACGTCTGCCATCTCATTAAAAGCATTGATGGTGTGAGTGATTTCCCTTAAGAACATAATCTCATTATATTCATCATTCGATTCAAACCCTATTGTTTTGGCAATATCCGTCTGACCAGCATTCCCCTTGAAGTTTTTGCAGGCGAACTGGAAGGAATCCAAAAACAGACCATATTGTTTTAACATCAGCAGTAATAAATCTTTTGAAAAAGCATCTTCTTCTTTGGTAAGGGCAAGCGGTAACTGTTCCAGAATATCTCCCATCGCATCACGAATCTGTAACTCTCTCTTATCCGTAATGTCGGTTTCATATTCATCTGTTTCCCCTTTGAGCCATTCCACAGATACATGGAGTGCTTCCGAAAGACCTTCCAGCACCATTTTTTTCGTATTGTCAATCGAACCATTCTCATAACGCAGGATTGTAGAAGCGGTAACACCCATCTTTTCTGCGACATAAGGCTGTGTCAGATTCAATTCCAGACGGCGCTGTTTTACTCTGCTGCCTATCAGCTTGCGTAGTTCTTTATCTTTCATGCTGACTGCCTCCTTTTTCGGTATGTATGAATTATAGCATTGTTTTTCTGTAATTGCAATATGCAACTTAAAAATTATTTTTAATATTTCGTAACGCTTGACAAAAAGATATGAAAAGGATATACTTACATCACAAGAATTGCATAATGCAATTTATAAGGAGGTGATTATATGACGCAAAGAAAAATTGCATTATCCATCGAAGAAGCTGCTGACTATACGGGAATCGGCAGAAACACCTTAAGACAGCTTGTAGAATGGAAGAAACTTCCAGTATTAAAGGTTGGTCGCAAAGTCCTGATTAAAACCGATATTCTGGAAATGTTTATGGAAGCGAATGAAGGTCGTGATTTGAGGGATAGAGGAAATGTAAAAGCCGTAACAAGAACTGCGGCAAATTAAAAAGGCGGCTTCCAAAGAAACCGCCAAAGGTTCTATCAGACCGAAGCCATGATATACCTACACGCAAGAAGATTATACCATGTGCTTCTTCTGATACGCAACCGAGAACTTATGTTTGTAAAAGAAAGGGGAATGTAATCATGGCAAAATCAACAAAAAGTTATGAAGAACGAATGCTTGAAATGGAAAAGAAGGAACAGGAAAGCCTTGAAAAAGCAAAACGATATGCAGCACAGAAGAAAGAACTTCTGAAACGAAAGAAAGCCGAAGAAAGTAAAAAACGAACCCATAGGCTCTGTCAGGTTGGCGGTGCGGTGGAATCCGTTCTCGGTGCGCCTATCGAGGAAGAGGACATCCCAAAGCTGATTGGTTTTCTGAAAAAGCAGGAAGCCAATGGGAAATTTTTTTCAAAGGCAATGCAGAAAGAAACACATACCGATATGGAGGAAGTGTAATGGCGGGGGGGGATGAGTTTTTCATTCCCTTCATTGCTTTTTCATGAAGGGCGCACTTATGGACAACCAGAGGTCGTCCCAATAAGTTTGCCACAAGTGGCAACCGGTCTTCGCTCACGCTTGCCGGGCTCGTTCCGTCGGCGGGGCTTTCAGCCAGACCTGCTCATGCCGCAGGAGGCACTCTTCGCCAGAGGGGCGCATTCCATGCAGGCTGCTATGCGCAGGGCACTCTTACGCAGAGGGCGTTCCGGCAATACTGCTTTTTCTAAAACTGAAAGCAATGTTGCCGGAAATCTATGCCGGATGTGCAGAAAGGGGGAATCCAGACATGGCGATTTTTCATTACACAATCAAAATAGTCGGACGAAGTAAAGGGAAATCTGTTATCTCCGCTTCCGCATATCTCAATGGGGATGTGATGAAAAACGAGGAAACCGGGCGAATCAGTTATTACACTTCTAAAAAAGAAGTGGTCTACACCAGTCTGATGATGTGCGAAAACGCACCTCCTGAATGGCAGATAGTACCAGAAGAAAATATAAAACGCTTTCAAAAATCTGTCCGATACAAAAGGTCAGAAGATAAAGAAGCTGCTTTAGAAAAATTTAAAATCACATTTCAGAAACAACGGTTATGGAATGAGGTATTGAAGATTGAAAAAAGTGCAGATGCCCAACTTGGCAGGTCATTTGAATTTGCCCTCCCCAAAGAATGGAGCAGACAGGAACAGATTCAATATACAGCCGACTATATCAAAAAAACATTTGTGGATAAGGGAATGTGTGCTGATTGGAGTATCCACGACAAAGGGGATGGCAATCCTCATGTCCATCTGCTTCTGACAATGCGCCCTTTTAACCCGGATCATTCTTGGGGGAAGAAAGAAGTCAAAGATTGGGATTTTGTCAGAGATAAAAGCGGAAATATCGTGATTGATGAATCCCATCCGAACTGGTGGCAGGATAAGAAAAACCCTGACCGTCATGGAATCCGTATCCCTGTATTAGATGAAAACGGAATCCAGAAGATTGGTGCAAGAAACCGCCTGCAATGGAAACGGGTACTGACCGATGCTACGGGATGGAACAATCCAAAAAACTGTGAACTGTGGCGGAGCGAGTGGGCAAAGGTGTGTAATGAACATCTGCCTTTGCATAATCAGGTCGATCACCGTTCTTACGAAAAGCAGGGAAAACTCCAGATTCCTACCATCCATGAAGGTGCTGACGCAAGAAAGATTGAACAAAAGTTTCTTGCCGGGCAGGAAATAAAAGGTTCGTGGAAAGTAGCGGAAAATCAAATCATAAAACAACAAAACACGTTATTGCAAAAGATACTGGACACCTTTGGGAAAGTATCAGGTGCATTATCATTATGGAAGGAGCGATTAAATGACATTAGAAGAAAGCCGGGAAATTATACCCTTAATGGAGTCCATGATTGGGCAAATCGAAGAACAGCAGACCTTAATGGCAGAAATGCTTCTGGAAATGCAGAACCGGGACACCCAACTCTCTCTTATGCAGGAACAGAATCAGAAATTGCAAAAATTAAACAGCGAGTTATCCGAGCTGCTCAACATTTTGCCAAATACCGAGGAACTACTTTCCAAGATGGAAGAACAGAAAACGAAGATAGAACTTTTGGAAAACGAAAATCAGCAATGGCAGATATTGGCACAGAAGCTGAACAGCGAAAACAGTTTATTACTGAAACAGAACACCGAATTGCTGAACTGGAACAGCAGGTAGAGAAAGGACGTGATATAGATGAACGAATCCAGAGAATTAAAGAACGCCGAACAGTTGGAAGAACTTCTGCTCTTGACCGAGGAGATACAAGAAGAGTTGGAACAGAAAGACCAGCTTATCGTGGAACTGAAGACGCAGCTCAACGAATCTCTGACCTTGAACGAGAAATTAAACAAAGAGAACAGAGCCGGGAATATTCAAGCATTAAAGAACGACTTGAAGCTGGCAGACAGAGCATTGCGGAGCGAGAAAGAGAAGCTGCGAAGCGCAAACGTCACGATAGAGGAATGTCAAGATAAAATACGATGCTTAACACAACAACGGGATTATGCCCGGACACATCAGAAAATCGTAGAGATACCGGTAGAAAAGCCGGTACTCTATAAAAAATGCGAAGCCTGTGACCGGACAGCCTATCAGAATGCAAAAGCAAGATACGAAACACAAAAAGAGCAACTTGCAGGACAATATAAAGCAAAAACGGTAATGTTCCAAACAACCTTGTTCCTTCTTGCATGGTATTCGCTGACAACCACTCTTTTTCAGGCAGTACAGTCAGATGTGTTCCTTTCCGATTGCAAATCATTCTTCCATGATGCAGCATCATTCATACAAACTTTTATCGGTTGGACGATTGATGCCGGGCAATCTGTGGCACAAATCAGCACAAAAATTCCAAATGAGATTATAGCCGGAATCATATATTGGTTATTGATGATATTGGTTGTTGGAATATGTGTGGCAGGGACAGGGATACTGGCAATACTGATAGAAATAAAGGTTATAGAATTATATAAGAAAAACTGTTGGGATGTTATTACCCTACTGATGATACTGACAAGTGCGGCTGTCATCATTTATTTTGGAGAAGTAATTAAAAAAGCATTATCAATAAATCTGTTGTTCTTTTGGTTAATTTTACAAGGAATATATCTTACAATTCGACGCTATATAAGTCAAGATACTGATTGACTTGATACAAAATATTTGATAAAACATAAATAGAAATACAGCAGATCAAAGGAGGTAAAACTTATGAGAGCAAAGAAAGTGATTGTAGGGGTAGCTATTAGTGCAATGTTAATTTCTTCATCAATTCCAGTAATGGCATTTTCTGTTACAAACGGGAATAAGACATTTGATAAAAAGTGGGAATTGAGCACTACATCTGATGACGGAAAAGGTGTTTTGACTTATGGTTATAATACTCTTGCTATTAATGAAGATTATGCACACGCATATCATTCAACTAAAGATCATTACGCATATGTCAAGAATGGAAATGGTTCTTTTTCGGGTTCAAATGTTGGTAAAGGTAATTGGTCTAAAATTGAGGTTGCTCATAAAGGAAATAGTATTACCTACGGTAATAGCTACTAAACAAAGGTTCGGGATAATGGCTGAGTAGTTGGAATTCCAACCACTCTTTTTTGTGGAGTGTATATAAATGAAGAAAAAAATAAAATATATAGGAATTGTTTTGGTTATTTTGTTCTGTTGCTATAATTTATTTTGGTACTTCGGGAGTTATAAACCATATAACGAATTTCAGAAAGACTTCCCTGAAATAGAAGAATCTGGAGTAAAAATTTACACAGATAAAGATGGATTCCAGTATAGTGTGTCTGTCCCTGATTATTTGCTTTGGAATGGAAATCTTGCGATAGCTGAGTCAGATGTTCGATATGCACTAATTATTTGGATAAAACCATTTCACCAAGGAATAAGTCAAGGCGTGCTATTTAATGACTATAAGGATTTGAATACTCAAATTATGTTGTCAAGTAGCAAAAAAGCTGAAGATCAAGAAGATCAATGGATTGTTGATGAAAATAGCACAATATTGACTACGATATTTGAAAAAGCAAATAAAGTATGGAATCTGGGGTTGAAATAAATGAAAGCAATTAAAAACTTATGTTTGTTTTGTTTCCTGATTTTTGGAATACTTATGCAATCTGAAATATTTCAAGATCAGCTTTGGAACTTTTCTACAGCATATTTTACGTCATCACGCTATGAAGTTGCTAGTGAAGATATGTCGCAGTTTCTGAAAGATGTATCAGAAACTGCAACGGAGAATGATGTACATATTTTTTCTCAGTACAATGAAATCAATAATAAATACCTTTCAACACTTCATATTTATGGCGATGATAAAGTAATCAGACAAACATTAAAAAATACTGCAAACATAGAAGAATCAGAATATACCGCTTTAGTTTCCGGAATTACGAAAGTAAAATTTCATAATCTCTCAGAATTGCAAAGTACCTCTGTGGGTTATGAAAACTTTATCTCATACATAGGAAATGAGGACAATATTATCTCTGCATATCAGAAATTATCAGAAAAATATAGCTTAACTTATCCAGAATATTGGAATTCTACGGAAAAGGACATGATTTTTATTATATGGGGTATGATTATTGCATTGATGATTGTTCTAAATGTAATTGAAGTGGTTAGGCGAAAAAAAGAGGTTGTTGTACGAGTTTCCTTAGGAGAAAGTGCTGGTTTCATAGCATTTAAGGCTGCTTTATTCGATGTAACTTTTGACATTGCATTATTTATTGTTGCAAAAATATTGCTGTCAAATTATATATCGGGAGCATATGAGAATAGACTCGTCACAATTTTATATTCCATTGGAATTATTCTTTCCACTATTCCATATTGTTCTTTTTGCTTTTTTGATATTAGAAAGGCATTCGCAAATGCAACACACAAAAGAGGAGTGGATTTTTTAATTTATTCGTTAAAATTTATAGCAGGGGTAGCCGCTGTTTTTACAATTACCACTAATATTAGTAGTATTCATAATAACCTATTTACAAATGAACATTTGTTAGAAGAATATTATGATGCAAATTATTTTACCGTAAAGACTACTGATTTTAATGCTGAAAAAGAAGAAGCTTTTTGGAATAAACTATACAAGAATGAATATAACACATTAAAGCCTGTAATATGCTTGAATATTTTAAATGATAAAAATGATGTGATATATGTAAATAATCATGCAAAAGATATGTTACAAGGTTTTACGAAGCAGATAAATGCAGTAGAGAATGAATCTTCTGATTTGATTATTTTCATTCCAAAGAATAGATATTTTGCTAAAAACAAGCAATTAGCCTATGACTCCTTGAGCCATGTTTTAAATCATGATAATTTACAACAATTAAATATTCAGTACATAGAGTATAGCGAAACAGAATACTTTTCCTATTTAGATACAAGTAGAATAAATGGTATCGAAAAAAGCAAAAATCCGATAATTATTTATCAGGCAAACAAAGATTTAGCAGTCAATGGTGGGTATCTTGAAAGCTATAAAGCAGGAGCAGTTTTATTTCAATGTGATGAAAAACAGCTAAGAAATATCAGCAAAAAGTATGAAGATATGCTTGGAAATTATCAGCTAGTAATTACAAACGTACATGAACAGTATTTATATAATCACACATTTTTAATAAAACTCGTGGGATTTTTAAGTTCTCTTTGTACGATTGTATTGCTTTTAAATATTATGATTATTGTTACAGTAAGTAGACTAGAGTTCCGAGAAAATGCAATGAAAATTTCCTTGATGAAAATCTTTGGATATAGTTTATTTGAACGGCACAAAACACTTCTTAAAATGATTGTAGTGGAAAATTTTGTGATATTAGTAGGTATGCTTATCTATTCTTTATTATCGGTACAGACTGAAGTAGGAATTAGCATTCTTGTTAGTTCATTTATGGCACTAATAGAATTTACAATTATTTTCTTTAATATCACAATTGTTGAAAAAACAAACATACCGAAATCATTAAAAGGAGGTTGCTTATGATAACAATTGAAAATCTATGCAAAGCATATAATGATAAAATTTTGTTCAAAAATTTTCATTTGGAAATTCCAGATAGCCGTTTTTTGGTAATTAGTGGCGAAAGTGGATGCGGAAAAAGTACTTTACTTAATATGATTGGAGGTATTGAAACTCCTGACAAAGGTTCTATTATTGTGAATGGTTTTGATGTGGCAAAAAAAGGAAAAAAGCAGAAATATTTCAAAGAAGTTGTTGGATTTTTATTTCAAAATTTTGCCCTTTTGGAAAACAAAACAGTAAAAGAAAATCTAGAAATAATAAAAAAATCAGGTAGAACGGATATTTCAATAAATGAAGCTCTTGAAAAAGTTGGTTTACAGAAAGTAATTAACAAAAAAGTCTATCAATTATCTGGTGGCGAACAGCAGAGAGTTGCGTTAGCTCGTTTAATGCTAAAGAAATGTTCGATTGTATTAGCAGACGAACCAACTGGTTCCTTAGACAAAAAAAATAGTGAGATTGTTATGAATATATTGCATGAGTTAAGTGAACAGGGAAAAACAGTTATTGTTGTAACTCATAGTGAAGAAATTGTAGCACAAGAAAAGCATGTTCTATATTTATAATTACCCATAATAGAAGAATATGTTCTTTCGGGAGACACCTCCTCTAAGAACATATTCTTTTGGTTAAAATTGATTATAAAGATACTTTTATTTCAGTATATTCGCTATATTGATGGGATATATATTTGCATATTATTTATATGGATAAGGATTATAACTCTAGTGAGTCTTCTGCATCTACCCACATCTGTAAATTACCCTCAAGATATAATCTTGCATATTCCAAAGGCTCATCCACAGCCAATGAAGTAAGCGCACATTCTGATCCGTATGTGGTTTTTAGATTTTTTTCAGCTTTCCAGCAATCAATGCGAAGCATATATCCGGCACTTGTGTAAACATCAATACTATCGTGATTTATGTTGTATTCTGCATAAATTGTTCTCATCGTATCTTATCTCCATTTTCTTTTAATAATCAGTTATAGAGTTAAATATCGAAAACATTTCAATCAGTTCACCATGTCGTTATTGTTATACTGTGTTATGAAATTTTCTTTCCCTTATTTTTTCCCATATTAAGGTTCATGAAAACCAATGTGAGAATATAACACAAGGGAAAGAGTAAGGGAAAGCTCACTTGCTACAAACTTAGTATTTTCAAGGGTTTGCGAAGAATTTGATAATTAAATATAACAGTTATTAAATTTCCTAAAATATGTGAAATATCAACTTTAATTTTACTTAGTAACTATGACTTTTCCTTCAGAATCCAGAAGAGGTGTAATACCAGCCCCGTATCCAGATTTCCAACAAAGATAATTAACTCCAGTCTCCTTATCTACAAGAATTTGTCGAATCCCTTCATCTTTAAGCGAACTTCCATCTCTAAATATAACTTCAAATCTTTCTTCTTTCTTCGCCATGTTTATTCCTCCTCGTTAAGCATTAAATACCGATTTGCATTTCCATTCATTTTAGAAAATGGGCAACTCCGATTGGAATTGCCCACTCATTGCACTAATTATGCGATTTTTTCTTGCTTGCACCGATTTCTGCATCAATTGATGTAAGTTTGATGTAAATCGCTGTTTTTTTAGTTTTTTATCAAATGAAGTACGTCCCGTCTATTTGGTAAAACGGTACATCTTTACATCATCTTAATAGAGCTTAGCACCTGCTGGGATTCTGTCATTTACCATCAGAAGGTTCAGTCCCTCGTGACCATCTTCCTCGTGTACTGCTGAAATCAGCATACCCTCGGAATCAATTCCCATCATCTTTCTCGGTGGCAGGTTCACGATAGCGATTGCTGTCTTACCAACCAGTTCTTCCGGCTCGTAATACTCATGAATACCGCTTAAGATCACGCGATCCTTGCGTTCTCCATCATCCAGTACAAACTTCAGAAGCTTTTTGGATTTCGGAACTGCTTCACAAGCCAGAATCTTAACTGCACGGAAATCAGATTTTGCAAATGTATCGAAATCTACCATCTCTTCAAAGATTGGTTCAATCTTCACATTGGAGAAATCAACCTTCTCAGCTACTTTTGTCTCTGCCGGAGCTGCTGCACCAGACTGAGCTGCGTTGTTTGCTTCGTTCTTAGCAGCGCCCTGTGATTTCATTGTCGGGAAGAGCAGCACGTCTCTGATTGCCTCAGCTCCTGTCAGAAGCATACACATACGGTCAATGCCGAATCCAATACCACCGGTCGGCGGCATACCGATCTCCAATGCGTTCATGAAGTCTTCATCTGTTGTATTGGCTTCATCATCGCCCTGTGCAAGCAGTTCTTCCTGGGCTTTAAAACGTTCTCTCTGGTCGATCGGATCGTTCAGCTCAGAATAAGCATTTGCCATTTCCCATCCATTCATGAAGAACTCGAAACGCTCTACATATTCCGGATTTTCTGGCTTTTTCTTCGTCAGCGGCGAGATCTCAACCGGGTGGTCCATAACGAACGTCGGCTGAAGCAGATGCTCCTCTACAAACTCCTCAAAGAAGAGATTCAGGATATCACCTTTTTTATGTCTCTCTTCAAACTCAATATTATGCTCTTTTGCAAGTTCTCTTGCCTGCTCCAGAGTCTCAACTTCATTCCAGTCAACGCCTGCGTACTTCTTCACTGCGTCAACCATTGTGATACGCTCGAACGGCTTGCCGAGATCCATCGGGATTCCCTTGTATACGATCTGTGTCGTTCCGAGCACTTCCTGTGCGACAAAACGATACAGGTTTTCTGTCAGATCCATCATGCCGTGGTAATCTGTAAATGCCTGGTAAAGCTCCATCAGAGTGAACTCCGGGTTATGTCTTGTATCAAGACCCTCATTACGGAATACACGTCCGATCTCATATACCTTCTCGAGTCCTCCGACGATCAGTCTCTTCAGGTACAGCTCAAGGGAAATACGAAGCTTCAGATCTTCGTTCAGGGCATTGAAATGTGTCTCGAACGGTCTTGCTGCTGCTCCACCTGCGTTCTGTACAAGCATTGGAGTCTCAACTTCCATGAATCCTTCTCCGCTTAAGTACTTGCGGATCGCACTGAGAATCTTGGAACGCTTGATAAAGGTATCTTTAGACTCTGTATTCATGATCAGGTCTACATATCTCTGACGGTAACGGGTATCTACATCTGTCAGACCGTGGAACTTCTCCGGTAGGATCTGTAAGCTCTTGGAGAGGAGTGTCACCTTCTCTGCATGGATAGAAATCTCACCTGTTCTTGTTCTGAAAGCAAATCCTTCCACTCCGAAGATATCACCGATATCAGATTTTTTAAAATCAGCGTAAGACTCTGTTCCGATCGCATCTCTTGCAACGTATACCTGGATGCTTCCCTGTAAATCCTGGATATTGCAGAAAGAGGCCTTGCCCATGACTCTCTTAAACATCATACGTCCTGCAATTGCCACATGGATCGGGCTTGCGTCCATGATATTTCTTCTCTCTTCGTAATCCTTTTTAAGAGCTTCTTTCGCCTGCTCCTCATCCATTCCCTCTACGTTCGGCTCCTGGCGGTCTTTTAACAGCTCAGTCTCATGTACCTCGTAAAGACCTTTCACCTCAAGCGAATGATGTGTCTGATCGAACTTTGTAATCTGGAACGGGTCTCTTCCGTTCTGCTGCAGCTCTGCAAGTTTCTCGCGGCGAACCTTCAGTAAGTGGTTAATGTCCTGTTCCTGTGTCTGCTGTGCCAATCTCTTCACTCCCTTTTCTTTGTATTTTTTAGATATTTCTCTGGATAGAAAGTACTTTGTACTGCATAATTCCGGCCGGTGTTTCTACATCGACAATATCATCCTTGTGCGCGCCGATCAGAGCTTTTCCTACCGGAGACTCATTGGAAATTTTTCCTTCCAGGCTGTTTGCCTCGGTGGAACCAACGATCTGGAACTCGATTTCTTCGTCATACTCCAGATCCAGTACGTCTACTTTACATCCGATATTGATCTTATCGGAATCTACTTCGTCCTCAACAACAACCTCTGCGTTTTTCAGGATTTTTTCGATCTCTTCAATTCTTGCCTCGATGTCACGCTGCTCATCTTTTGCTGCATCGTACTCGGCGTTCTCGGAAAGGTCTCCCTGCTCTCTTGCTTCTTTGATTTTACCGGCAATTTCTCTACGTTTGTTTACTTTGAGGTCATGAAGCTCGTCCTCCAGTTTTTTCAGGCCGGCATAGGTAAGAATCGTTTTTTTCTGTTCCATTTTATACACCCTTTCTATCGTTTCTGTATCCAGTCATATCTGATTTTATTCTGTAAACTCTCCGGAAATGCGCTGTATTTTCAGTATTCCCGGTTGAAATAAGGATAGACTCCGCCTATCCTAACAATTAAAGTAGTATAAAGGATTGCCCACGGAATGTCAAGAAAAAAAGAAACGCAGGAAAGATTTTCTTTTTCACAAATCCTTCCTGCATCTTTCTCTTATTTTTCCTTTATTTTTCGGATGAGCTTCCTGTCAGTGCTTTCTTTTTCCAATTTCCTTTTTTATAGAAAATCAGCGTCAGAAGCGCACCCATGCACCAGCTTACCAGCATGGAAATCCAGAGTACCTGATATCGTCCGTTGGGCAGCTCCGGCGTTCTGGTCAGAAAGGCCAGACCGTATGCCAGCGGCACACGGATTACAACGGTAACAACCATCGAAATCCACATCGGGGTCATCGTATCGCCTGCTCCACGCATGACGCCGGAAAGCGACTGTGTTACTGCCATGGCAATATAGCCGACCGCAAGGATCTTCATCATATTGGCACTTAATGTTACGAGCTCTGTGGTATTCGTAAAGATTCCCATCAGATGATGGCCGAAAATAACAATTAAAAGGGTAATAGTCGTTGAGGTTCCGACTGCAATCAGTGTTCCCTGTTTTGCACCCTGCTCTACGCGGTCCATACGGCGTGCGCCGACGTTCTGACCGGCATACGTTGTCATCGCGGTACCAAACGAAAAGTTCGGCATCATTGCAAAGCCATCGACACGCATGATGATAACATTCGCGGCGATAACCATTTCACCGAAGCTGTTGGTCAGCGACTGTACGATAACCATCGCCATGGAGAAGATCGCCTGGGTAATACCGGACGGCAGACCAAGGCGGATAATTTCCATCGAATACTGTTTTTTCATTTTCAGGTATTTGGGTCTGAAATCAAAAATGTCGGTCATACGCATCAGACGCCACATGCAGAGTACTGCAGAAATTGCCTGCGCAATCACGGTCGCGTATGCAACTCCGGCAACGCCCATGTGGAACTGGGAAACGAATACAATATCCAATACAATGTTGATGACCGTTGCCACCAGCAGATAAATCAGCGCCGAAATCGAATCGCCGAGTCCGCGAAGGATACCACATAGAATGTTATAGTACGCACTGCCGGCACAGCCCACCATCAGGATCACCAGATACGATGTACACCAGTCGATGATGGAATCCGGTGTTTTCAGCATTTCCAGCAGCGGCCTTGAGAGGACGGCTCCCAGAATCATAATAATGATGGAGGAAATTGCTGTCAGCGTGACGCAGTTTCCGATCGTCATCGAAAGCTCTTTTCTTTGTTTTGCTCCAAAATACTGTGACACCATGACGCCGGCGCCGACGGAAATTCCGACGAACAGAACCAGAAGCAGGTTTAAGATCGGGCTGGCGCTTCCAACTGCCGCAAGCGCATTGTCCCCGACATATTTTCCGATCACAATACTGTCAACCGTGTTGTAGAGCTGCTGGGCAATGTTGCCGATCAGCATAGGGATTGTAAAAGCTACAATCTTTTCCCACGGCTTTCCCACCGTCATGTCGGACGGTGCGAAAAGTTCCTTGATAGTCATACACTACACTCCCTCTTTAGTGTTTTTTGTCCCAATACCTCTGTTTATCAGTATAGCACAGAAAAAGCACCCATGATATATCAATATTGGCATATCATAGGTACTTTTTTGACTTATTTTTTATCCTCGTTCCCACTCATTCAGCATCTGTTCCAGCGCCTGCAGGCTCTCCACCTGATTGATCGCCGCGCGCAGCTTTGCCGAGTGCGGAAAGCCTGCCGTATACCATGCAACATGCTTGCGCATCTCGCGGATGCCGATCGCGCCGCCTTTGTATTCCACCTGCATCCGTGCATGGCGGAGCATCATTTCTTTTACCTCATGCTGGGTCGGCCTTGCAAGCGTTTCGCCTGTTTCCATATAATGAAGAATCTGTTTAAAAATCCACGGATTTCCTTCCGCGCCGCGTCCGATCATGATTCCGTCACAGCCGGTCTGCTCCACCAGTGCCTCGGCACTTGCCGCATCTGTCACATCGCCGTTTCCGATAACCGGAATCGATACTGCCTCTTTTACCCGGCGGATAATATCCCAGTCTGCTTTTCCGGAATAAAACTGCGCTCTCGTTCTTCCATGAACCGCAATTGCGGCCACTCCGCAGTCCTCGAGGATCTTCGCAATTTCCACAGCATTCGCCGATTCTTCGTTAAAGCCCTTTCGAATCTTTACGGTTACAGGCTTTTTCACTGCCTTTACCATGCTTGTCACGATTTCCCTCACCAGATGCGGATCCTTCATAAGGGCCGAGCCTTCGCCGTTATTGACAACCTTTGGCACCGGACAGCCCATGTTAAAATCCAGAATATCAAACGGCCTTTCTTCGATCTGAGCGGCAATCTGCCCCAAAATCTCCGGATCACTGCCGAAAAGCTGCAGGGACACCGGATGCTCACCCGGATCGATCGTCATCAGATCCTCGGTATTTTTATTCTTATATAAAATTGCCTTCGCGCTCACCATTTCCATACAGATCAGGCCCGCGCCCTGCTCCTTGCACAGAACACGAAACGGCAGATCCGTCACCCCCGCCATCGGTGCAAGCACGAGTGGGTTTGGCATCTCCACGTTTCCGATTTTCAGTGGCGGCATCTTTTGCAGTGTACGTTTCTTATTTTCCATTCGGCTTCTCTCCGTCCTCTTCCATCAGCGCCTCCTCCGGCACCTCCTCACCGAGGAAGAAGACACGGTAATACAGCTCCAGGGATTCCAGCAGCTCCTTTTTTTCTTCCTGATACTGCTTAATCCGAAGCGCGCCGCCGATCTCGTCGTACATCGCATCTGCGTCTACGGCCTCTGTTTCAAACTGCAGACTTCCGTCGCTGTCGAACCACATGGTAAAAATACCGCCGATTTCCACCGTAAACATAACACACATGACATGAAGCTCATCCTGCACAGACTGTGGCAGGGATGCAAAATCCTGGTTAAAATAATATTTCTGTTCGTATGCACTTGCTCCGCAGAGCACTACTTTTTCATTATCTGAATACATAATTTTTCCTTTCTCTTCCTTTTCCGGTCTCTCTATACGTAGCTGTATAAGCCTCGCACCGAAACCTCGCCGGAATGCACCTCAGTGATCGTTCCGTCCTCTTTTTGCACGCGCAGCTCACCGGTCGGCGTGATGCCAAGTGCAACGCCCTCGAACGGTTCCTTCGGATCGAGTACACGCACCGGCTGGTCTTTGTTTGCAAGCACAGCCTCATATGCTTCCTTCAGCCCGGAGAGATCCCCTGCTTCCAGGAATTTTTCATAGTCCTCCTCAAATGCCTCCAGCACTGCTGCGACCACTTTCGCCCGGTTGACGGAATGACCCATTTCTATCGCCAGTGAGGTCGCAATCTCCGCGATTTCTTCCGGAAATTCCATCTGATTGACATTGATTCCGGTTCCGATGACAACATAATTGATGTAATCGATCTGTGCACTCATCTCTGTCAGGATCCCACAGAGCTTTTTCCCATTCAGCACCGCGTCGTTCGGCCATTTGATTTTCGTATCGACACCGAGCGCTTTTTGCACACCCTGCACTACGGCAAGTCCCATTACAATCGTCAGCATCGGTGCTTTGGCCGGCTCAAGATCCGGGTACAGCAGAATCGACATCGAAACAGAGGTTCCCTCCGGTGATTTCCAGACTCTGCCGCGGCGGCCTTTTCCGGCAGTCTGCGTCTCGGCTGTTGTCAGGGTGCCGTTCGGCGCACCCTCTTCCGCCAGCCGCTTCGCCCACGTGTTTGTCGAATCCACCTCGCGGCTGTAATAAACCGTCTGTCCGACATATTTCGTATGCGTGCGGCTTTCCAGCTCATCCTTCGTTACGAGATCCGGCTCATTTAACAGACGGTATCCCTTATTCTGAACAGCCTCAATTTCGTATCCTTCTTCTTTCAACTGATTCATCATCTTCCATACTGCGGTGCGGGAAATCCCAAAATGTTCACACAGCTCCTGTCCGGAAACATTTTTTCCGGATTCCCGCAGAAGACGCAGCGTCTCGGCTCTCTTATTTTCCAGCATATCGTATCTTCACACTCCTCGTGTCGCTTTCTCACATAAGAAGCACGCTTTCTTCGTTTCGTAAAATCAACAGCAGCGCTGCGGAAGAGTTTTCCGCAGCGCTGCTGTGCGTGTTTCTTCGTTATTCTATTATACACAGTCTATTCCGGTTTTTCCACCCAAAACTTTATGCTCCGAGGGTCGCTGCCATAACTGCTTTGATCGTATGCATACGGTTCTCTGCTTCTTCGAATACTCTCGACTGCGCAGATTCAAATACTTCATCGGTTACTTCCATCTCATTCAGGCCGTAGCGGTCGTGGATCTCTTTTCCGATCTTTGTTTTCAAATCGTGGAAGGACGGCAGACAGTGCAGGAATACGGCGGTATCTTTTGCATTTGCCATTGCTTCTTTTGTGACACGGTACGGAGTCAGATCGTGGATTCTCTCTTCCCATACGCTGTCCGGCTCACCCATAGATACCCAGACATCGGTGTAGATAACATCGGCATCTTTTGTTCCCTCTTTTACATCCTCGGTGAGGGTGATGGTTGCACCGCTCTCCTTTGCATACTCCTCACACTGAGCCACAAGCTCTGCGTTCGGGAAGTATTTCTTCGGTGCACAGACCACAAAATCCATTCCCATCTTGGCAGATGCAATCATCAGGGAATTTCCCATATTGTAGCGGGCGTCGCCCATGTAAACGAATTTGATGCCTTTTAAATGGCCGAATTCTTCCTGGATCGTCAGCATGTCGGCAAGCATCTGGGTCGGATGATACTCATTCGTCAGTCCGTTCCATACCGGAACTTTCGAATATTTTGCCAGTTCTTCTACAATCTCCTGACCGAATCCACGATACTCAATTCCCTCATACATACCGGCAAGAACACGGGCTGTATCTTTAATGCTCTCTTTTTTGCCGATCTGGGAACCGATCGGATCCAGATACGTTGTTCCCATACCGAGATCGTGTGCAGCTACCTCGAAGGAACAGCGGGTTCTGGTGCTGGTTTTCTCAAAAATCAGTGCAACGTTTTTACCACGCAGGGTATCCACCGGAATGCCTTTCTTTTTCTTCTCCTTCAGCTCTGCGGACAGGTCCAGCAGATAGGCAATCTCTTCCGGTGTAAAATCCTTCAATGTCAGAAAATCGCGTCCTTTTAAATCCATGGCTTGTTCCTCCTTATATCTGCATATGGTGTATTTTATTATTTCCTATACTGTGATGTTGGGTCAAAAGGTTTTTTGCCCCTTGGTTTCCTTGAATATTCTCTATTATGAAACAGGCCTGTTCATCTGTCAAGAGGAAAATGTATATTTTTGCGTATTTTCTTTATAATATTCATATAATATGCATTTTTATGCACTTTAAAAACACTCTCTTTCCATTTTTCCCGTTATCACGGCTGTCACCGGGGGCTCTTGTAACTGCGGACTTTTGTTCGCTGTCCATGAAAAATCTCCCACATCCGGCATCACGCTTTCTGTGGGAGAATTCTCTTTTTCTTATCGATTTATCTCTATTTTACTTCTGCACTTCTTTTCCTGCCGGCACTTTCTGCTCCTCCACAATACCTTTGAATGTGGTAGCCAGACTTGCCAGTCCCTGCAGATCGGACGGAACAACAATCTTTGTTGCCTTTCCATTTGCCAGAACGCCAAGTGCCTCAAGGCTCTTTAAGGTAAGAACGGCATCGTCCGCACCGGCTTCTTTGATCGCACGGATACCATCGGCATTTGCCTGCTGTACTTTGAGGATTGCCTCTGCCTGGCCTTCTGCCTCACGGATCCGTTTCTCTTTTTCTGCCTCTGCACGAAGAATCGCCGCCTGTTTTTCAGCCTCTGCATCGAGGATGGCCGACTGTTTTTTACCTTCGGCAACAAGGATGGTCGATTTTTTCTCTCCTTCTGCAATCAGGATTGCTTCACGGCGTTCACGCTCTGCCTTCATCTGTTTCTCCATTGCTTCCTGGATGGCTGCCGGAGGCATAATGTTTTTCAGCTCGACACGGTTTACTTTAATTCCCCACGGATCGGTCGCGATATCAAGCGCAGCCTGCATCTTCGTGTTGATGATCTCACGGGATGTCAGCGTTTCATCGAGCTCCAGATCTCCAATGATATTTCGAAGCGTTGTTGCCGTCAGGTTTTCAATTGCCATCAGCGGATTGACAACACCGTATGCAAACAGCTTCGGATCGGTAATCTGAAAGAATACAACGGTATCAATCTGCATCGTAACATTATCTTTTGTGATAACCGGCTGCGGCGGGAAATCCACCACCTGCTCTTTCAGGTTTACGCGAATCGCTACACGCTCGATAAACGGAACCTTAAAATGAAGACCGGTTGCCCAGGTGTCCTTGTATTTTCCAAGGCTCTCTACCACGTAAGCACTGGCCTGCGGTACAATTTTCACACACGATGCTGCGATAAACAATGCAACCACAAGAAGCAAAATCAATAAAATTCCTGCAACTCCTCCACCACTCATGTTTCATTTCCTCCTTCTTTTTCTTTGACCTTTACAATCAGCTTGACGCCTTCCACACGGAGCACCGTAACGACTGCATCCACGGGAATCGTACCTCCTTCGTTCTCTGTACGCGCAGTCCACATGTTTCCTCCAAGCGAAACCTTTCCGGTTCCCGCAAGATTGGAGATTTCCTCCGTCACGACTCCTTCCATGCCAACCACACGGTCCACGTTCGTCTTCAGTGTATCCTTATTCAGAAAGCGAACGGCAAGCGGACGTGTAAAAAACAGAAGTACCAGCGATACAACAAGAAACAGTACAATTTGAATTACAATCCCGGCTCCACACATGGCAGCGATCAAAGCAACAAGCGCCCCACCTGCAAACCAGATCGTCGCAAGACCAAGTGTTGCTGCTTCAATCACTAAAAAAACGACGAGTGCGATCAGCCAATAAACCGGCAGGTAAGCTGTAATACCCATGCGTTTTTCCCCCTTTCTGAAAAAATTGGCTGTTGTATTCATCATACTATAATGATGAAAAAATAACAAGCAAAGTTAAAAACATTCAGAAAAAAGAAAGATTTGTCAGGAATCATCTACAGACTGTCAATTCCAAGCCGGGACATGAAAACGAGGATAGCTGACAAAAAACCATATGCGTGAATACGTAAAAATAATACGAGGGTGAAGCTCAATAGTTTCCAGAATACCGATTTGATTTGAACTGCGTAATGCAGGCAATTCCGTATCGTCAGGGTTTTTCGAACAAACGGATCTGACCCATACTGTTTCAGCAGCTTTCTGACCACAGAAACATTTTTTCCTTCATATGTCATCTCTTCCTTCGCCAGATACATTGCACCAATCACCAGGTGAAACAGCATCAGGTCGCCATAATATACAGAACGTCAACCTTCTTTCACCACTCTTTCATTGTACGCCAGTACATGTTGTGATAAAATTATACAAATATCAGTTTTTGTAATTTTTTTAATATAATACAAACAAGCCACACATAACACTGTACGAAAGGATCACAGCAAATGAAAACTCCTAAAATTGATTTTGTGATTACATGGGTAGACGGGTCAGATCCTGTCTGGGACATGCAGCGGCAGGAAACCTTAAGAAAGCAGGGAATCTTTGTGGATGAATCTCTGGATAACAGTACCGCAAGATATCGCGACTGGGATATTTTGAAATACTGGTTCCGTGGTGTTGAAACATTTGCACCATGGGTCAACCAAATTCATTTTATAACCTATGGGCATCTGCCGAAATGGTTAAAGGAAGAGCATCCCAAACTGCATATTGTGCGGCACGAGGATTTTATTCCTGCGGAATTTCTTCCTACCTTTAGTTCCCATCCGATTGAGTGGAATTTTCATCGCATTGAATGGCTGACAGAAAATTTTGTTTATTTCAATGATGATATGTTTCTCATAAAAAAAGTTTCTCCGGAAGATTTTTTTAGAGACGAAAGACCTGTTGACATGCTTGCGCTTCAGCCAGATGTTGCAAATGCAGATGACCAGATTATGCCGTATGTCTATCTGAACAATGCGATGGTTCTCGCCAAATATTTCGATAAACGGGAAAATATGAAGAAACAGCCGGGCGCATATTTTCATCCCGGCTATCCGTTGATGTATTTCGGATATAATCTTCTGGAAATGGCATTTCCGCGGTTTACCGGATTTTATACCGTACACGGACCATCCCCGCTAAAAAAAGAGTCCTACCGTTTCTTCTGGAAAAACGAAGAAGAGCTTTTGCATCATGTCTGTTGCCATCCTTTCCGTCATAAAGAAGATATCAGCCAGTATGTTCTGCGGGAATATCAGAAGCTGATCGGAAATTTTGTTCCAAAGAATATTCATAAATTCTGCCGATACTTTAATCTGCAGCCGGAAAACCCGGAGCTGGTAAAGACGATTACGAAGCAGAAGTCAAAATGTATTTGTATCAACGACAGCAACTTTGAAATCCCATATGAAAAAGTAAAACAGGAATTAAACCATGCATTTTCTATCCTGTTTCCGGAAAAATCACAGTTTGAGAAATAAAAAACTGTTTTTCTGTTCGTTCACGTGACAGATTATAAAGCAACATGTATTTTAATTAAAATTGTAATTTTTTACCTCAGATCTATTGACATGTGTGTGATTTTATTTCTATAATAATTTTGTAATAAAAAGAATTTTCACAAGAAAGGAAATTACTGACCTATGACTAAAACTTATAAAAAACCTGTTGTCTCTATCGACACCGGAATGGCAGAAGGCGTTTATGCGGCAAGCGGCCAAGGAACTCTGAATGTTACTTACCACGGCGTGTGGGATCGCTGGGGCACAAATGGCGGTAAAGGTCTTGCAATGGCAGACTGGTCAGGTATTAACGGAACGATCACATTGAACATTACGTTCAACGACACGGTTGATCAGGCGGAAACGGATGATGCATCTGTACAGGCATCCTGCTCCGGAAAGACTGCTACGTTTACCTTTGCCAGCACAGCAACAAATCCGCTGACGATTGGTATCCATTTAAATCACGGAACCAGCATCGACGATCTGAAGATGACCGGCTTCACCTACTCGGTAAACTAAAAAGCAAACCTGCTCTAAAAACTTTGATAACTGTTCAGAGCCAGGTCTTGCGGTTGTTAGTGCTAAAATTACCGATTCATCTTCAGCAAGTTATCAAAAGAAAAAGCAATGAGGTGCGTCCCCATTGCTTTTTCTTTTTTTATCTTTAAAAATCCTTCTCCATCTCCGCGATCTCCGTTTCACCCACCACTTCGCACTTCTTATCCCGAATCGCATACACTCTCGTACAGATCCCGAGTACCGTAGGCCGATGTGTCGTTACAATGCAGGTTCGCGGATACGTATCCGTCATAATATTGTTCAGCACCTTCCTCTCTGTCGCCACATCAAGTGCTGAGGTTGCTTCATCCAGCAGCAAAATCGGTGATTTCCGAAGCAATGCGCGCGCAATCGAAAGCCGCTGTGCCTGCCCTTCTGAAAATCCGCCACCGCGTTCTTTCACCATACTCTCAATACCGTCTGGCAGTTTTTCCACAAAATCCCAGGCACATGCCAGTTTTAATGCTTCTATGATCTCCTCGTCTGTAGCTTCCGGCTTCACATTCCGCATATTTTCCGCTATTGTTCCCGAAAACATCGTGTTTCCCTGCGGCACGTAGGAAAACAGCTTTCGCGTAGACGGCGACAGGGCAAGCCTCTGCGATGGTTCCTCTCCTGCACCGATCCAGGCTTCCCCCTCCTGCGCACGCAGCAGGGACAAAATCAGGCGGAGCATGGTTGTTTTCCCCCCTCCCGACGGGCCAACCAGTGCAATAATCTCATGCGGCCACGCTTCCATCGAAGCATTCGAAAACACTTCCGTCCCTGTGTGATACGTATAGCAAAGATCCTGCATCTTAAGTCCGATGCCTCCCGACTGATATTTCTCCGCAAACCATTCTACTTCGCCATCCGCACTGTAATCCTCCTGCGGCATCTCTACGATATCCATCAAACGGCCGGCTGAAATGCCGAGTGATATCGCCGACGGCACAAGACTCACCAAAGAGTTGACCGCACCGGTCAGCGTACCGGAAAGGGACAGAAACATGGTCATCGTTCCATAGGAAATTGCTCCGCTCCAGACACGGTAAATTCCCCAGCCATAGCAGCTGTAGGAAACAACGTAGCTGATCAGCGTCATCAGAAGTGATGTTGCAATGGACATTTTCTGGAAATCGAGCCGCATTTTGATATAGTCCTGCTGCAGATTTTTCAAACGATTTACATAAAAACGGATCATATCGAATGCCTTAATCGTCTGAATGTTGGAAAATGCCTCCTGGTTGAAGCCGTACAGCTTCGCGCTCATCTGTGCGCTCCGCTGATTGTTGTTTGTCATACGCCGCAGCAGCGGGCGCGACAGCAGGGCACTGAACGGGATTCCGAGCAGTGCAAAGACTGCAAATGTCGGATCGTAATGAACAACAACTGCCAGTGCACTGATAAATTTTACCGTGTAAATCACAAGATTCGGCAGCCAGTTCAGAATACCTCCGGAAATGTTCGATGCGTCCGAGCTCCAGCGTGTAACCAGATCGCCCGTGTGATAAGTGGTTAAGGATTCCCAGTCCGTCACCAGAATTTTTTCAAAAATGTCATTCTGGATTTCCCGGTCTACTTTCAGGTTAATCATCGTCGAGGCATAACTGGTCGCCTGGGAAATCAGGGTATTTCCAAAGGAAAATCCTATCATCAGCGCAAAGGTCTGAATCAGCTTTCCTGTCTGGTGGCCTGTGATGATATCGACAAGATCCTTTGAGATCACACTCGATGCCAGTGAAACACCGGTTCCGAAAATGCCAAGCGCCGTATAAAAAAGCATGGCTTTCCAGTACCTTCTGGCGTACTGAAAAATCCAGCGAAATTCCTTCCACATCTTCTGCAGCATTTCTGCCTGAAGGTATTTCCCTATCTTCTGCCGAAGCTCCTTCATGATTCATCCTCCTGCGCCTGTTCCTTTGGAATCCTTTTTTTCATATTTTTCATACAATCGTCCGATCCTGCTTTCTGCCTTTTTTCATCCTCCTCGATCTGCCGCCGTATCGTTTCCGCCGCTGTGTCATTCTTTGTGCATCGCAGGAAGTAAACTGGCTTTTCCTTTGCAACCGCTTCTGCGAATTTTAAATTTTTTACCATCAGCTCTGCGGTCCAGGGTGGGGAAATCATGCGCTGCATCACGCGGAGCGTTTTCTGTTCTTCTGTCAGAGAAACCAGTTCTTCCGACGGCGCCTTTTCCAACAGTACAATTCCACCCAGCTCTTTTTTCTCCGTCGTAAAGATTTTTGATGTTCCGCACCACGGGATGCCATAGACAACGAATTTCTCTCCCTCTTTTCCGATCAGGTTCAGATCCCCGTTCAGAAACGGTGTCGCAAACAATTTTTTCCAGAGTGCCGTGTGGGTTGATTTTCCCATCCCCGACGGACCGGAAAACAGCCAGGCTTTTTCAAGATACAAAAGGGATGCCGAATGCAGTGCAAACATTCCCCTTCGCTGCGCCAGAAACAGAAATACCGGGCGGATTGCAAGGAAGAGGGAATCCTGCTCTTCCTCGTTGATAGGGCAGCGATAATAAATCCGCGCATAACTGCCGTCTTCTTTCATCCAGATTTCGTAAATATTCTTCAGTGTATCGAACCGGAAAACATAGCCCTCCTCCCAGATGGCAACCGTCAGATCCCTGTTGCGGATCAGAATGGTTCCATTCTGACGGCTCCCTGGCAGACGTTCTGCCAGTTCCAGGATAAGATCCGGGATTGCTTTCTCCGGATTTCCGCCATCTGTCATGCGAAATGCATCAAACTGCTTCGGAATGCATCCTTTTTCTCCATAGACTTCGATTTTTATTCCCGCAATATGCAGCCGCCCCTCACAGCTTCCCTTCGGACAGCCCAGTTCCCGGCGCACAGCGCCAAATACAAGCAGTTCCTGTACAAATGCCTCTATATCCTTCGCCAGTTCTCCCTGCTCCTCTTTTGGGATCTCATAATATGCGGCCATCTTGTCTGTCAGTGCTTCCACCGTCTGCGGCTGTTCCAGCATCTCCCATAACCTCAGAGCCGTTTCATTCAGTTCCATTCCACGCTTCTGGTCTGCAATTTTCTGTCCATAGGGCAAAAGATAAACGGTTTTTCCGATTTTCTGCAGCAGATATCCTTCCTGTCTTCTGATTCTCATTTTTTGTTCCTTTCTGTCTTTTCGCTCCGGAAAAGAGATGCTATAATAAATCTATCTTTTTTTCAGAACGGAGTTTCCATATGTATACCTACGACATTGAACAGCTCTTAAAAGACGGCTCCGCGATCCGGCTGAAGCCGCAGGGCTACAGCATGTATCCGCTTTTTCATCCCGGACGGGATGAGGCCGTCATTGAGGCGTATCCGATTCATCTTCTCCGCCGCGGCGATATCATTCTTTACCGCCGCGAACAGGGCATCCTTGTACTTCACCGGATCTGCCGTATCACTTCGGATGGCTTTTATCTGGTCGGGGACAATCAGACCGAAATCGAAGGGCCGCTCCGCCCGGATCAGATCCGTGGGAAGCTGACCGGTGTTGTGCGCAACGGGAAATCGTTTTCTGTCTCTCATCCGGTCTACCGCATGCTTTCCTCTCTCTGGCTGTTCCTGCGCCCCATCCGCCCGTTTTTCTGGCGTATCATGGCACTTTTTCGCAAAATTTCTTCCGGGCGGTAAGCCTGCAAATGACAGGCTGCCACAAAAAATCATCTGCTTCCGCTTCTTTTCATTCCCCGCACCATTTTCACAATACTCTGGAGTCTCCAGCCTCTTCCAAAGAACACACCATTTAGTGCCAGCGGCACCAGAATACAGAGGACAAAACAGAAGATAAATGGCGTCATTCCACCGTTTCCATAGATCAACGGTATGATCCTTCGCGTCACTGCGACTTCCAGGATCATCACCGCAGTGTATTCGCCCAGATCCCTCGCATAGCGTATCGCTTCCTCTTTCATTCCCAGAAAATCCCGGAAAAAGATAACGTAGCGATAGGAGATCTGCAGCAAATAGGAAAGTAAGGTTCCAAGAAGGACTCCTGTCATGCCATATGGTCTTACAAGTGCAAGCGATACGACCAGATTCAGAACCGCACTTGATGCGCCTGCATTTTTTTCTTTTTCAAACAGTCCTGTTACCCCCATCATAAGACTGAGCGGCAGTCCCGTGATTTTGATCAGCAGCACCACAATACAAAGCACTGCTGTTCCCCATCCAAGCTCATACGCGGGACTCAGCCAGATATCGCAGATAAACGGAGTAATCAGTGAAAAAAGTCCGGCGGCCACAACGGAAGAAATGCAGAAAAACACAAAGGTCAGCTGCCGCAGAATTTCATAGTTCCGCCGATAATTCTTTTCGGTAAAGTAATCTCCGATGGTCGGCTGAATCGTGTTGGCCAGAATCGTAAGAATATTGATAATCGCCTGCGTAATCATGCTGTAGTTTGCATACCGTCCTACTGTGCCGACGCCGATGAACCCGGAAATAATCAGGTTATCGGTACAGTTCAGCATTTTGTCCGAAACCCTGGAGATAAACACGTTTTTCAGATCCTTTAAGATCAGCTCCTTAAAGAAAGCGGAACCTTTTTCTTTCTGCAGCTGATGAAGAAACGGATATTTCCGTTCCACATACCAGTTAATCCAGATGTTCAGCATCACCTCTGTCACAATCCCAATGCCAAGTGCCAGAAGATAATTCTGCTGATATGTCACAAGAAGAATAATCGCCAGATAGCTTACAACATTTAAAATCAGGCCGGCGATACTCGCAATGTATTCCTTCTGATCCGCAATTAAGAGCGATTTTCGATCGGTGAGCAGATAGGAAAGTACCGTACGAATCAGCCACATAGCGTACAAGATCCGAATATACGTCAGGGAGTAGCTGTTGTTTTTCATAAACAGATGAATCAGCGGAAGCAGCAGCATTCCTGCCGTGAATACAATCACCGCAAAAATACGGTACGCCTTCCGGTACAGGTTCATCAGCGATGCAATCTCATGCTCATCCTTCCTTGCAAGTGCTCCGTACAGATGATAAACAATGGCTGTCGAAATGCCGAGCTCTGTCACGGACAGGATGTTGATAACATTGGAAATGACTCCGTTCATGCCGACAAGTTCCGCACCCATATACAGATTCATCGCCCGCTGGCTGAAAAATCCAAGAATCAGGAGTGCAAACTGCGAAAACATACTGAAAAAGCTGTTTCGAAATAGATTTTTAATCCGCATGATGTCCTCCTTTTCTTTGTTATGTACTCTCATTACTTTTTTCTGGTTTTTACTGTTTCGAAATGGTATGATGGAATGATACGGCACCGTTTTTACAGAAAACCAGGCGATCAAAAATGTTTTTGCCATTAGAGTGTGTCTGAAAAAAGTTTGCAGATTGCGGAAATGATTTTTCAGACGCGCTCTGGTTCATATCTGCCTGATCAGAAAGGATTTTTATGAAAAAAAGAGCTTTTTCCCGTATTTTATTCTCGCTTCTGCTCCTGTTGTTTCTCATCCTGTTTGCTTTTCTTTGCATCTGCGCTTTTTATCATGTCAGTTATACACCGGAAGCGTGTACGGAATCCGCAGATGAATTGTCCAATCCGTATATCGGATTTTATTCGATGTACGGCTACGTTCTCGGAAACGATACACTCTCCAATCTTCCCGACCCGGATTCCAATCCCGAAGAGACACCCGGACTTGTGATGCTGGAGCTGAATCTGCGCCGGTTTGCCGATCAGGATATTTCCGATCCGGCACTTGCACAGCTTGACACGATTTTGTCCTCCTGGCAGAAACACGGAAATTCGATGATTCTGCGCTTTCTGTACGACTGGGACGGCAAAGCGAAAGAATCGGAACCGCAAAGCCTCGACCAGATTCTGCGCCACATGGATCAGACCGCCGCGATTGTGAACCGTTACACGGACAGTGTTTTTCTGATCCAGGGTATTTTTGTCGGCAACTGCGGAGAGATGAATGGCTCCGACCATCTGTCCGATGAAGACTGCTCCATTCTGATGCAGCATCTGGCAGACGTGATCGATACTTCGATTTTTCTGTCCGTCCGCACACCGGTACAGCGACGGAAGATTCTGAATTCGGCAGAGCTGCCTTCCGCAGAAACTGCTTTTGATGGCTCACTTTCCTCCCGCCTCGGGCTTTTCAATGACGGAATGCTCGGAACCGCAAATGATACCGGCACATACGGAGACACGCCCGCCTCTGCGGATGCTTACCGCTCTGCCTGGATGCGCGAGGATGAACTGGACTTTCAGGACAGGCTCTGCAATTTCGTCCCAAACGGCGGCGAGGTGATTCTCGACAATCCCTTCAATGACTTTGACCATGCCCTTTCGGATCTCTCCCGGATGCATATTTCTTACCTGAATTCGGAGCATGATCCGGCGGTTCTGGATAAATGGAAAAATTCGGTTTACCACGATGAAGCTTCGGTTTTTGACGGTATATCCGGCTACGACTATATCGCCCGCCATATGGGTTACCGCTATGTGGTTCGCAACACCACCCTGCATCAGTCCCGGCTGAACATAGAACTTGAAAATGTCGGCTTTTCCGTCGGCTACCGCAGACTTGACGTAAAAATCACCCTGGTTTCCGATGACGGCAGGATTTTCTCCTTCCCACTTTCCGGGGATTCCAGATTCTGGCTCCCCAAAAATACCTCAGAGCTTTCGGTTTCACTTCCGTTCCGTGAACTGGAAAAGGGAACCTATACGGTATATTTTCGGATGACCGATCCGTCACTTTGGCGGGAAATCCAGCCTGCCAACACGTTTTCCCATGATTCTTACGGATTCCGGCTCGGAACACTGAAGCTGGAAAAGCTGCTCTGATACGTGCCCAGAAACACACGCCCGCTTTCCGCATTCTGATTGGCAAACAGGAGCGGACGCCCATCCCGCCTGCGGTATAATGCCAGAAACATTTTTTTTGGTTCTGCCACCGCAGGCAGTTTGATTTGCCGGCAAAGTATGGTGGTATCTCCACTGTGCCAGGCTCTGGCATCGGTATGGATCCTGTATTTTTCCGGCTTTTTGTTCTCCTCTTCTATCTCCAGGAAACAGTCGGCTTCTTCCGTCAGCCCGGCAAATCCGTGGTTTTCCAGGGTAATCCGCATCAAGCTCATCTGACCGGAAGAATCTTCCCCCATTTTCCACATGCGATTCTCTTTTTCTGAAAGAATTTCCACATTTTCCACTACAAACCGGTAACCAAGACGTTTTCCCACAGCTTCGAAGCCGGATACACCGTTTATGGTTTCTTTTTTCCATTGTTCCAGCAGCTGCAGGTCATACGTACTGTTCAGATAGGAAATGTGCATCTTTTCCAGATCCCTGATTGCTTCCTCTGCCGAAACATTCTCTTCTCCGGCTGCACGCTGTACTGCCTCGCCGCCGCAAAAACGGCCGCGCATTGCCGTTCTCTGCCAGTCAAGTTCCGCCCCACGGCTCTGCGGCTCCTGCTCCGGTGTTTCCATCGCCAGAGTACCGTATGTACCAAGATCGGTTTCCGATCCGAACATCCCATCGTTATACAGAGTCAGATATTTTTTCTCTTCTTCTGTAAAGTTTCTTGCCAGCTCCCGCCACTGGGAGGGTCTGCGCACCGCAAGCGGACAGGCGCCTTCCAGCGCATCTTGCATAGTCCGAACCAGCGTCCGGAACCCGTCCGGTGTCAGATACCGGGATCCATGCATTTCTCCCCAGTTTCCGATCAGGATTCCCTGCACAACATAGATATCTTCCGAAAATTCCCGGATTGCCGCGCCAAGCTGCCGCATATGTTCCTGTACGGTTTTGATGCTGCCCGGCTCGCGTTCCAATCCTTTTCCTTCCAGATCATAGGCAAACCGAAGGATCATTCCCTTCTTTTGGTCCCGGAAAAATGCGAGAATTTTCCGCACCCACGCCATCGACTCCTGTGGGATCCTGCCGGTTCGAAATGCTCCGATCCCAATCCGCAGAAGTACAAGCTCTTCTTCCTTACAGGCAAGATACAGGGGTTCGTCTGTTTTTGCCGCATCAAACGTATACAAATGGTACCAGCCGCAGCCCGGATTCTGTACCGCACCTTTACACTCTGCAAAATCTGCCCGAGAGAACGCGGGATCACTCGCCGGTTCGCTCTGTGCTGTTTTCTGCTTTTTCAGAAAACGGTTCCATTTTTCTTTCCACATCTTTTCGCCCTGCTCCCGCATCCATCTTTAAAACCTTACACCGGAAAATCACGGCCAGTACGCTGTAGAACATCCGCGTCATATACCAGATGGGTTTCAGCCCGGAATGCATGCTTGTTCCCGAGGTCCGGATATGCATGACTGCCGGAATTTCAACCACTTTAAAATCAAGCAGCATCATCTGTGTGATCATGTTGGTATCCGGATATTTGTCATCAAAATGATTGTATTTTGAATAATAAAGCACTGCCTTGCGGCTGAGCCCCTGCAGTCCTGTCGTCGGATCTGCAATCCATCTTCCCGTCGCGATGTGCAGCATACGCCGGAACAGGCGGAATGCCAGCTTTTTTGCAAAGCCTACCGAAAACTCTGCGCTTCCATCCATAAAACGGGATCCCAGCACAATATCCGGTGTTCTTCCGTCTGTATCTTTTTCTTTCAGTTTTTCATAAATTTTTCGAATGTTGCATACATCATGCTGACCGTCCGCATCCATCTGGATCACGTACCGGTAGCCCCTGCGGATCGCATATTTATAGCCAAGCTGCAGACCGCTTCCGTAACCGAGATTGAAAACATGCGTTACTACCGCATAGCCGCGCTGTTTTACCATCCAGATTGTGTTATCGGAGGACGCATCGTTCATAACCAGTACATCTACCAGCTCCGCGATCTCCGGCTGTGCCAGCTGATCCATCACTTTTCCTATGTTTTTTTCTTCGTTGTATGCCGGAATAATCAGTAATACTTCTTTCTGCTCCATAGTTCCCGCCTCACTTCATCAGATCCAGCAGCCGCCAAATTTCTTCTGTCTGTCCGTTCCCTTTCTGTTTTGCTGCCGCCACAATCCGCTCTTTTTTTTCGGTATCATCGATCAGTTCTTCTATTTTCCGGGCAATGCCCTCCGGGGTCAGCAAGCAGAGCAGACCATCGACTCCATCCTCTATCTGCTCACGGTTTCCTGCACAGTCTGACGCAATCACGGCACAGCCAAGCGCCTGGGCCTCCTGAATGGCAATGCTTTTCCCCTCAAACCGTGTCGCATGTACATAGAGATCACACTGTGCATAGTAGGGAAACGGATTTTCCTTTATGCCAAGCAGAATAAAGTCCTTCTGCAGTCTGAGCTCTGCAATCTGTTTTTCAAGAGCCTTCCGTTCTGGACCTTCGCCCACAACATACCACCGCGCCTTGTATCCGGCATCTCTGATCTGTTTCATTGCCAGAATGGCGATATCATATGCTTTCTGGTGTGCCAGCCTTCCAACCGTTAAAATACGGACACCGTCATGAGAATCCGAAAAGCCACCCGGCTTTTTAGCCTCTCTCTCGATCCGCTCTCTGTCTATGATATTGTGAAAAACCTGCACTTTTTCTTCATACTCCGGGTAAAACTCCAGGAAATGGCGGCGTGTCTCCCCGGAAACCGTATAGATAACATCCATTTTCTCGTAGCAGTCGCGGTCCATTTCCCGTGTATATCCGGAATCGCCGTAAGCAATATGGACAAATGCAGCTTTTTTCTTTGCATTCACGTGATCCGCAACGTAATAAGCAGAGCCGCCTTCCAGATAAGCAACCGCAAGATCAAAGGTTTCATCCAACCGGTCTGCCCCGTCCGAAAGGACTCTCCAGAGCAGTTTATCCGGCTGAATTTTCCCCGCCTTCTTCATCACGCGCAGATTCTTCATCAGATACCTGATTTTTTCCATGGTGTGTCCGTGCCGGAACAATGCCATCACCGATGTCTGCAGCAGTTTTCGCCTTCCTGCACCGGAGAGTACGGAATCCTCACAGATCCTTTTGTTTTTTATATGAACTTCCGGCGGCACCCTTGAAATCATTTCCCCCTGTCCCAGCAGTACATACAGCGAAATTTCATATTTCTCTGTATCCAGATGGTTCAGAAGCTCCAGCAAAGCCGTTTCTGCTCCTGCACGGCCAAGCGTATTGATTACAAACAGTATTTTTTTCATAAGTCTCTTGCCTGCTTTCCTGTCAGACGTTCCAGCTCTTTTATGATTCTCTCATTCTCCTGGTTCAGCAGAGAAACCTGCATTGCCAGTTCCTGATTTTTCATCAGCAGAGAAGAAATCTGTATTGTCATCTGATACATGCCCCACACGACAAGGAACCCGGTAAGCAGCAGCACCGCCAGACTTCCCAGACTTAAGCGGCTGCTCCAGCCGGAGAACTTCGGAACCGCACCGCTTAAGATTGCCGCAAGGCCGAGCAGCTCCCAGGTAACCGCCAGATTTATCGTCAGTTTCTTTTTCGCATGCAGCACAAACGTCACTGCCATAATCCCAAGCCCTGCCAGGATCACACAAACCTTTATAATTGTCGCTGTACTCATCGTTTCATCTCATCCTTCTGTTTCTGCTCTTCTGCCCTCTGAAATACCAGACCGGACGGGCGCTTTCCTTTCCCGTGCCTGATCAGATTTCCGCGGCAGAAAACGTGCGCATCCATATTTTTTTCCACCCATCGCAGTCTCGCAAACGCCACGCTCCATCCTGCAAACGATCCTGCTATGACCCCAGCCCCATACCAGACGGCCGGCAGATGGGTAGCAATCAGGCTGCCGATCCAGGTAACAAGACAGAACACAATCGCCGTCAGGATTGCGCCGGTCAGGTCATCGAAATAATACAGAAAAATGATTTCCGCATACATAAGGAACAGAATAAAATATCCAACTGCAAGGGACGGATAAATTTTCATGGTCATGCCGGAAAAGCCTTCTTGCGGCAGGAAAATCACGCAAATCAGATATATCACAACGGAAATCATAAACTGAAGGCGTGCAAGCGTCATCAACTCACTGGAAAGCTGGCGGAACATCCGCTTTTTTGCATTTTCAATATCAGCTCCCTTTCCGCCAATCACCGCCTCGGAATACAGCTTGTATTTCTCATGGAAACGCATTTCGACGCGTGCAATGAAAATAATCGATGCCGAGAGATTGGTAAACATGGCAAGGCAGGAAGCCATGTCATATGGCTGATTGCAGACAAAGCTCTTTACCAGCTCCATCCGCATATCGGTTGTCCAGAACACAAAGTTATGGATATACAGCCCCAGAATATACAGAAAATTCGAAAAAATCAGTTTCCAGTATTTTCTGAAATACTGCAGCACCGGCCGGTAGCGGTTACTGTTTTTGACAAAATACCGCCGGATCAGGGCGTTTTCCAGTGTTGCCGTCACAAAAAATCCAACCGTCAGGGAAAATAGCATGCTGCGCGTCGTCTCCCATTTCATGAGGAAATGCAGAATCAGTGCCAGGACAAATGCAACCAGCATTCCAAAGAAGAAATACTGTGAAATCCTCTGATAATCCTTACAGATGGAAAGATAAATCATGGAATAGAAAACCAGCACCAGGCTGATATAGCCACAGAAACTGCAAAATACATACGCTGTTGACACCTTCCCGACAAAATGCTCCCACAGACAGAACGGAATGCCGACCAGACAGCTCAATCCGATATTCAGAAGCATTCCGATCTGATAGCACGGCAGGATGTCCTGATATCGTTCCTCGTAGATCACGTCGGACATATAACGGGACAGCACCGCATTAAACGGTGATGCCGTCAGTAACGCAAAAATAAAGATATAGAGAATCGTACAGGAAAACAGCTCACGCGTGGCATAGCCGACACTGGAAAATTCGAGCAGCTCCTCCATTAAGATCAGATTGAAAATGACGACCATCATCGGCGCAATCGTTACAACGGTACTGTAGGAGAATCCAATCAGGTTTGTCGTAATGGTATTTTTTTCAAAAATCCGATTCAGGCGAACGCCGATTCCTGCCATGCCATCTATCCCCTTTCCACCTTGCGGTGTTTATTTTATTTCTGTTTTTCCGGCAGCTTTACCGGTTCCTCCTGCCATTTCTGGCCCATCTGCTCCGCAAAATCGCGGTAAATCTCCCAGTATGTTTTCTGCATATATTCCACACGGTATTTCTGCATAACACGGCGGTATCCGGTTTCTCCCATTTCGAGGCGTTTTTTCTCACCGACCGCCATATCCAGCATTGCCTGTGCGATTTCTTCTATATTCATGATATGCGTAACTATTCCGGCTGCGCCGAAATCATCGCTCTCACCGTAGATCAGACCATAGCAGTTTCCGACATCTGTCGCAATAACCGGCTTGTGTGCCGCATAGCTCTCCAGAATCGTCAGCGGCTGGCCTTCGCTGATGCTGGTCAAAATCGTCACATCCATTCTTCCCAGATAATCCCGGATATTGATTCTTCCGGTAAATACCACGTCCGGAACTTCCAGATCCGATACGAGCTGGAAGCATTCCTCGGCATACTCCCGGTCCTCCTCCCATGGTCCCATGATCCAGAGCTTCAGTCTTCTGTCGCGCTCTTTTGCAAAGGCAAATGCCTGGATCATCGTTTTCACATCCTTGATGGGTGTGACACGAAGAACTGCACCGATGTTCACCATTCCCGCATCCTCTTCGGTCTTTCCCGGGATATTCTGAAGATTTTCCACACGGATTCCATTCGGTGTGACCATCGTCTTTTCCACCGGACAGCCAAGCTCAACCTGCAGCTCCCGCGCGTGCTCAAACAGGGAGGTAATCAGAGTTCCCTCGTTGTACGCCAGCTTTGACATTTTCCGGAACTGGTCAATCCAGATATTTTTGTAGATTCCCGCAACCCACTTCGCTTTAATCAGCTCCTCCTCGCGTTCCCGGGTGTAAATACCGTGTTCCGAAATCAGGAGACGGCTTCCATAGAAATGCTTTGCCATAGCGCCAAGCACGCCGGCATAGCCGGTTGCAACGCAGTGATAAAGATCCGCCTTCGGGAGCTCGGTCTGCATTGTGAGAAACAGCGGCAGATAGATGGAGCGCATAGTCCATAAAAAGTCAGAGAAAACGATCTGGCTGTATTTCAGGTTGTAGCACTCTTTCACGGCATTTAGAAAATCCTCTCCCATCAGGAGCGCATTCAGGGAAACATCTTCTTTCCGGAACAGATCAAACAGGACATTCCACTCGATATCCTGATCAAGAAGCAGACTTCGAAGTGCCTGATACTGCTCTTTCTTCAGCCGATGTTTATGTCGTTTTTTACTTCCGCCCCAGTCCACATCGTCCAGATAGAGTTCATAGACGGCGGAGACATTTTGGGGCAGCTCATACGCATACTTTCCGCGCTGGGAACGGTTTGCCGCAATGGCGAGGATGATAAATTCTGTTTTTGGGAAAAGCTGGATCAGACTGTGTACCCAGCTGGAAACACCGCCTACCACAAAGGGATAGCATCCCTCCGCTACCATACAGACTTTCATTCGTTTTTCACCCCCTCTTCATAGTAATACCGCCGGTCGGATGCACGAAGTGTAATCGTTACTTCACTCTTTTCCGCGCGGATCAGCCATGCAGAATCCTCCAGCTTTTCTGCCGTTCCGCCCGTGACCTTTTCAATGCTTTCATTGTGTGTCCGAATCACATAGTACGCAGTTTTCTCTGTTCCCGTGGTCTTTAAGGTGATGGTGTCGCCCTCTCTTTCGTCCTCGCAGCGTAAGTTCAGGAAGGTGCGGATTCTGGAATCGCAGGTGGAAACCGTGGTACCGTCAAATCCGGAAAATGGCTGCCAGTAGGTTCCGAGGTTGGAGGCAAATTCTTTGACGATTTTTTCCCAGCGGTCCTCCTCTGTTTTCGGATAAATCACTCTGCTTAAATCCAGCTCTACACTGGCATAGCCGAGCGCACTTTCAATACTCTTCATTTTCATCCAGGAACGATAGGTAAAACGTCCGGTATCTTCCGTGACAATTTTCTGCTGTGTCGTCTGTGCATCCAGGTAGCTGACCAGATCGCCAGCCGTATCTTTGCTCTTAACTACGGTGCGGACACTCCCAAGAGCAGACTGCTGTAAAGCTGTTTCCATCTCCTGTTCACTCAGGTTTCCACTGAAAAAGGAGGAAAAGTAAAAATCCGAAAGATTTTTCTGCATGAAGCTCTGATCTTCGTCTAATTTTTCCTTTACGGATGTTTCGGATTCTGTAAAACCGGAAAGTCCCATCTCGCCTTTTTCTTCGTTGAGCAGCTTCGCATAATAATGCAGCAGCTCGCCATCTGCTTCTGCCGGAGCATCATAATCCAGTTTTGGTGCCACCATACAGGTAAGACCGAAATGATTTTTTCTATAGATTGCTGCAATCGACGGCCAGACAATATCGCGGTTAACACCTTTTGTTCCGTTTCCGTAAATCTCCTGCATTTTGTCCGTATTTTCCTCTGCAAGTGACGGAAAGTTCTGCACAACAAGATTCTGCGCATTTACAACCGGATAAATCAGATAATTTCTGGTTTCATACACCATTCCCGTCAGCAGTCCCAGCCCGGTTTCATCCCCCATATAATCTCCATTTACGGCAAATACACTGGCTGTCCCGAAATTTTTCCGCCAGATCACAACCGGATAATCCTGGGTTTTCAGCGTCTGATCCTCCGGAAAGCCTTTCATATAAGTTTTGGTTCCATCTCCAAGCTTAAACCATGGAAACGTAAGCTTAAGATCCTGCCTGTTTTCTTCTTCCTTATTTTCGGCCCGGTAAATATTTTCTCCGCCGAGCATCAGATTGTCATACAGATCCAGCCCCGTTACGGTTGTAGAATCCTCTTTTACTTCTGCAATTCCAACCAGCTCCCGCAGCTTCTGATTTTTCCGGATCACAGACACCTCCGGGAGATTTGCAAACACAACATGGATCCCCTCATTCACACTGTTCTGCAGATCTACGACATCCTTTAAGGCGGTCCAGTCGATGCTTTCTGAATTCACTACAATCATCTCCGGCTGCTTTGCACCTTTCTTCTCCATTGCCTGCTCATATTTGCGCATGGATGGATAAACTGCAGCTTCGTACTTCATATACCGGCACCATTCACAGACAACCGCCCCCACAGAATGCTCCTCGGCTTCTCCGATATAGACGATCGTTCCCCGGCTTCCTGTTATGTTTTTCTCGCCGGATGCGTCTTCTGTTCCAAATGCGCCGCTGCCATCTTCCAGATCTTCTTTCTCTGCCGCATACGCATTTTTTTCATAGTGGTTCAGTTTTTCCTTTGCCAGATTCAGACCCTGAAACAAAAAGAGGATGATTGCCATAAGCATTGTGATCGCTGCAAAATTTCTGCGGGAAACCATTTTTTCTTCCTCCTTCTGTCATCAAGTCTTTTTTGTTGAAATTTCAGTTTTTTCAGCCCTGTCTGTCTCTTTGTTTTTTCCCGTCTTCTCTACTTTGGCATTGGATTGTTGTAGCCATAATCAATCGCAAGGTTGTATGGACTGTTAACGTTCTGCTGAAGGCAATAGCAGATAAAGCTGTCGGATTCATAGTAAACTTCCATTTCATTCGGGTAAAGCTCTTGGAACCTCTGTGCCCACTCATACATATGGCTCATCGTGATCCAGCGATTCTCTCCTGTGTAGGGATGAAGTCCACCGGTAAACGGAAGTGGCGTTTCCGCTCCCTTGGCTGTGACTTCTTCGTGTTTCGTACTTTCCCCATAATCAACTGGTATCTTTTCAATAAAAAAATACACGTATTTCGTTGGTATTATAATCTCCGGATTCTGCCCCAGATCTTTCAATTGATTTAATAAGGTAATGGTCTCATAGTGATATCCATAAAATTCTGTCATGCGAAGCTCATCATTCGCTGAACAGATTGTCCATGTAAAATCTTTATTTTCCCGCAAGATATTGGTAACGCATACCATGGCTCCGTTATCTTCCAGCGCTCCGACTTTTACCGGCTCTCTTATAAGACCCTGCGATAAAACGGCTGTTACAGCCGTCACAAGTGTCAGGAGGGAAGCCATCTCGCCAAGCCATCTTCGCTTCCACCAGCGTATCGCCAGATACACCACTGCATCTACGCCAAGCGCCCAGGCAAAGCAGATGGCATAGCACAGGAAAATGCCGCAGCGGTTGGCATCCATCAGCGCCGGAAGATGCAGCAGCGATGCACACTGCAAAGAACACATGCATAGCAGATAAACAGCCGCAGACAAAACAGCTCCCGCAAAACCGTTCTCCCGCAGCACCAACAGGAAAATACCAAGAAGCAGCAAAACCGCAATACTTCCCAGCGTAATTTCTGCCATATGGGGTTTTACATTCATGACATTGATACGGATGCTTTCCCGCACTGCCGATCCTTTTTCTTTGAGCCTCTCCGCCAGCGGTTTCTGCTGCTTTTGTATTCTTTCTTCTGCCTCTTTTCGCAGCTCTTCTATCCGGGACTGGCTGAGCACAGAACCGGTTTCACCGTTCTTGGTTGTGTTGCCGCTGCTTTCTTTTTCGCCGGCCGTCAGACTGTCGGATACACCGTCCTGTGATAAAGTACCTGCTGTGTCCGCATCCTCCTGCTTTTTATCACCGGTAATGACGTTCATTCCCCAGTACAGCGATCCCTGCAGCCCCTTTCCCATCGCAACGCCCGCCGCCATCGGCAGGACTGAGAGAAGGACGCTTAATATTCCCGTAATCAGGATTCTTCTGAAATAGTTCCACCGGAAAAAACGAAAGCAGAAGCCAACCGCAACGCCAATACAAAACAGGCCTGCAGCCATCGTACCGTAAAAATGAACGGTCAGCGTCAGCGAAAATCCAATCGCAAACTGTACCAGATACCAACGGCAGTTTCCGTTCCGTTCTTTTGCAAATTCCTGAAAAAAACGGATCGCCATACAGACAGAGGTCAGGACAAAAATCATACTGAACTCCTGCGGCAGTGCACTTTCAAAACGGGCGTACGTACTCCAGTTGAAGATATCCATCACATAAAACAGTATCCCGAAATACGGCGTAAACCTTCCCCTGCACACCATTTTCAGCGCCGCGACCAGTGCCAGATATACAAAGTATGTCTGCACCACGCCGAAAATCCGCAGCAACACATAGGTAGGAATTCCAAACACCATATGAAGATAATAAATCACAATATGGAGTCCATACGGATACACGCCCGCAACCCAGATATTATTCCGCTCAAGCTCATTGATCCAGTAATTGTGCACCGGAATATCACTTGCTTTGTAGCCGAACGTTTCCACCATATTCGGTCCGTACACATACGTGATCGCTGCAATTGCCGCCAGCAGCACTGCTATTTCCGGCAGCGCATGCAGCCATTGCTTTCGTTTTCCCCGAAAACACCGCTCGTAAACGGTTCTCCGAAGCTGCGCCAGAGATGTCTTTTTGCCCCGCTCTCCATCAAGCAATCGTTCGATCCGCACCAGCAGGCTCTCCATTGCTCCCGGGATCTGTTTTTTTCTTTTCCAGATCCAGATAAAAAGGAATGGCCCTGCAGTTCCGAGGAGCAGCGTCACACGGCTGCTGATCCGAAGAAACTGCAGCAGATAAACGAGATAAATGATATAAAAATTCCCTGCGAAGAAATAAGCGATCAGTTGTTCTGCAACGGAAAAGCAACGAAACCTTTTCCGAAGGATCCGCCAGGGGAGAAACAGAGTTACGATGCCATAGGCGGCAAAAATTTCCAGAAATTGTAAAATTGTCAGCCATCTCATGGACATCTCTTCGTCCCTCCTTTCGCGGAAATGATTTTTCAAACATGCTCTAACTGAAAATGCGGATCAGCTCCAGCGTTTCATTATCGATAATAACGTCCGATTGTTTCAGTTCCTGCATCACCTGAAAAAACTTTTCTCTTTCACCCATGGTAAAATACAGCTTTAACTGACACGTATACGCCTCCAGTGTATTTCCATGCTGCTGTACCAGACGCCGGCACCATTTTTCAGTTTCCGGAAATTTTTTCAGTTCCAGAAGTCTGAGGCAGAGCCCCTCATACTGTTTTACGAAGATCCGCTCTCTGTTTTTCCGATACAGCGATTCTGTGGCCTCCTCCAGCATCTTGACGTACTTCGTCTGCTCCAGAGTTGTAAAGACTTTCTGGCTTAAAACTCTGTTCATATAGTCGAGCATCATCTTCTCGTAATCCGTCTCTTCTTCGCCTTCCTGCTGCATCCCGGTATACATTTTCTGTACCTGTGAGCGGAACTTGTTCAGTTCATCGCAGAGCACCGATGCGGCGTAATGCGATGTCTCGGAATCCTCGCTGTTCAGTGCCATAGTAATCGATTCCAGCGATTTTTGCAGATCGCCGCGGATCACATTCAGCATCAGCATACGCAGATTCTGTTTATCGCTGACGGCAAGTGCTTCCTCGAGCGGTGCTATGTTGCGCTCCCGCTCCTCATCCGCCTTCAGATGTGTCCGCACACGTTCCTTACCAAACACAACATCCTCCAGATCGACTGCCTGACGGAATACGGTTTTGAAAAGAAGATAACTGCACAGAAAAAACGCCGGACCGACGACCGGGCAGAGCACCATGACGATAAAACGGATCAAAAAGGCTCTCCGGTTATCGTATTGCACCTCTTCTCCCTGCTCTTGTTTCAAATCACACGCCGGAACATAAACCAGAGCTCCGATCAGCAGATAGATCAGGGCGATCAGGGCATTGACAATCCACAGAACCACAAAAGTCAGGGTTTCATGGCTCATCACGCTGCCACCTCCCTGTTCACAAGGATACTTTTCAGACCCTCTTCCCCGAAGCGCAAGATCACACCTTTCGCATTTTCTTCATCGGTATTGGAAAGCAATACATGCAGCCCGCCATCCAGGATCCCGATATAATCCGTCTGACGCAGCTTCTGTTCCAGAATCTCACCTGCTTTTTTATAATCTTCGCTGCTGCACACAATCCGAACCAGTGAGCATTCTGTCAGACCGTTTCGCTTTGCCTCGAAAAATGCCGCTACCAGCTGCGTAAAGGCATCTTTTTCGAGAATTTTGCTGTGTTCCAGATACCTGTGTTCGTGCAGCGCTTCCAGATAGCGGTTTGCCCGCACCACTGCATTCTGGATCAGATAGCTGATGACCGTCAGACGGTTGGATTCCGCAAGATTCATGCGGTCCCACGGAAGTCCCCACAGCATCAGGATGATCTGCATCTCATCTTCTGCATAAATAGCCTGCGCCATCAGCGGATAGCGCTCATCCATCGTTTTGTTGATGTAAACGCGATGCTCTTTGAGGTCTTCATACATTGCCTCCATCTCAGGATAGCGGATGGAATTTCCCATTTTTCGCGCTGTCGGTGATGTGAACGAAAAGAGACGCGCATAGACGCGGTTGGCGACGGTATAAATTGCCACATCCTCTGTATTCATCAGCTTCGAAATCGTCTGCGCCGCATAGAAAAGCACCTCATAGGCGCCGTAGCGTTCCAGCGACGATGTGATTTCATAGATTTTTCCAAGACTGTCCTTCTGGTTAACAAGCTGCAGCTCAAAAAGCTGTTTCATGCGCACGTTGCTGTCATTGATCTCCGTCATATCGCCAAGCTGTCCGCGCAGATACCCGATCTCCTCTTCATCATCCTTTTTAATCTGGAGAATCTGATCCCGCATATAACCGACAACCATTCCCAGGATAAAAAGCTGTGCCATCCAGATGTAGGTACTGTAGTCCATCAGCACCTCCAGTCCGCTCTGATGGTACATCTGGCGGAAACAGTAGCCCACAGTCGCCAGCAGGGCCGAGAAAATCGCCTGCTGCTGACCATATACGATGGCAAACAGCAACACATAGAGAAGGTACGCATCCAGCTTTGAAAAATACTGGCTGCCGACTACACGGTTGTTGATCATAAAAAATGGGATAAAACAAATCAGATTTTCGATGTACGGAACCAGCATACGGAAAATCCGGCATAACAGACTCCATACCCGGTTTCCCCAACCCGCCCCCGCATCATCACGCTGCAGAAATGAGCTGCTGTGTTTTTGCATATATGTGACAACGGCTTTCACGCCCTTCTCATATGGGACAAAAATCTTTCCGTCAAACTCTTCCTGATACCGGCTGCCATCCAGCACAAGACGGAAACCTTCACCGACTGTATCGTCACGGATCTCCACGCCGTCTGCGTTCTGCCGGATCAGCTCCGCCAGATCCATCTGTGTGATCGCTTCACCGGATGTGATATGGTACAGTGGATATTTGGGACTCTCCTCCATCATTGCGCGATAGGCAAACGCAACGGCATCATCCTGGTAAATCATGGAAAAAGCAGTTCTGCTGTTGGCTGCGATCTGATTCGTCTTCAGCATTTCCAGTGTCATCCAAAAACACGGATTTCTGTCTGTTTTTCCTTTTCGCGGAATGCCGTACATATGGTCAAAACGAAGAATCCGCGTGTCCATCCCTCTGGTATCACGGTAGCTTCTGCAGATGTTTTCTCCCTGCAGAAGCGCCATTGCCTGAAAGCTTTTCGCGGATGCCGGTTCCGTTTCGTGGATATCACTGCTGTAGGAACGGCCATAAACTGCTTCGGACGACAAATAAATAAACCGGCCATCCTGCTTAAATGCATACGCCGACAGAATATTGGTCAGATCCGCCGTATAGCGGACAGACTCTTTTCTCGCATCACTCCAGTCATAATTTGTATCATAGGCGCCGAGAAAAAGCACGAGATCCGGATTGACATTCGAGAATATTTCCTGCACACTCTCACTGTCATAAGGAAAATCGTAGCGTTCAAAGACACGACGGTATTTTCCTCTTCTGTCCCGTTTTCCCGTTAACAGATACGTCTTATGTCCTTCTTTTTCCATCTTGGTAATCAGATCATCCATCAGTCTGCTCTCGCCACCGACCAAAAATACTATCATATACTATCCTCTTCGTTTTTGCAGATTACGAAAATGATTTTTCGTTTTTCAGGCACACTCCAGAACCCCACAATTTTGCAATGTCTGCAGCACGGCGTTTACATCCTCCTGCACGTCCTCCGCCGGCACATCATAAGCTTCTCCAAGCCGTCTGGCAATCTCCTCCTCAGACGCGGCATCACCTGTCTGTTCATAAATAAAAGCCGCAGTTTCACTTAGGGTAAGTACCCGATTCATTTTTTCTGTCGTTGTCCCATAAGGAATCAGAATATATTCATCTGCGAGTTGTCTGAGTACAAACTCACCTTTTCTGGTCATCTTTCTCTCCATTCACTTACGTTTTTCTTCCCGATGGTGGGAAAGGCCATCATTCCAGAACATTTCAAAATGACTATACCCTACACTTGTCTGAGTGTTTGATACAGCTGTTTATGAAATGCTGTACTGACAGATTTATTATAGCCCCAACTTATTTCATTGTAAACTTTATTTTATTTTTTATCGTTATCTGTAATATTTTTTTATTTTATCGCTCAAATTTCGGCATTTTTGTGGTATACTGAACCATATCTCTCTTTTCACAAAAAATCTTCAAAGGAGTCTCTCATGCAGCCGCTTGATACCGTTTATCTACAGATTCTGAAAAATTTATGCACCGATTCGTCTGAACCGATCCCACTCGATGGGGTGGATACCGCTGCTTTGTACCGTCTGGCAGAAAAACATTGTTCACTTCCTTTTCTTCTGCCTTATTTTGAACAGCAGCCATCGTTTTCCGGGATAAAACAGCAGACAAAACAGATGCTGCTCTCCTATTATCAGCTGGAACATTTCACACGCCTTACTTTTTCGCTCCTCCTTGCAGAGAAGATTCCCTGTTTTCTCTTAAAGGGTATGAGCCTCGCCGCCAATTATCCTGTTCCCGAATACCGAAAATTGGGAGATCTGGACCTTTATATTCCCGAAAAAGAGGCTTTTTCCCGTGCCTGTCGTATTCTCGAGACGAATGGATACACAGAGGAGCCGGAAGACAGTGATCATCATGTTACCTACCGCTTTACCTTTCCGGAAACCGGCCGTTCCTTTACCCTGGAACTCCATTACCGTATCGTTGGCATCTATCAGTTTGCCCGTGCCAACGAGCTGATAGATGAGATCTTCTCCCCGGATCATCTGAAGCCGTCTTTCGTGGAACTTTACGGTCAGACCTATCCTGTTCTTCCGCCCACGGAAAATGTATTTTATATGCTGCACCATATGCTCAAACACTATCTCTACAGTGGTTTCGGCAGCCGTCTGCTCTGCGATTTTACCTTGTATCTGAAGCAGTATGCATCTGAGATTGATTTTGAGAAAATCCACTCCTGGTGCCGGGAATCAAAAATTTTTCATCTTTATGAGCTGATTCTCGGATCCTGCCATCTTTATTTCGGTCTTTCCGCTTCGATTGACCCGCAGATTCGTTCTTCTGCCGCTGACTGTGCTGCCTTTCTGGAACAAATTCTCGCAGACGGCGACTTTGGCAGTGACACGGAGCGGAAAATCGTAAGCCGCGGCTCTTACCGGCACGCCGGTGTCCGTGCCTGGTTCCACGAAGGGCATGTTCAGATGAAGCTTCGATTTTCCAAGCTTCATAAATGTGTGTTGCTCTGGCCGGTATTTTGGGGAATCACTTTTTTCTGTTTTCTCTCCAATACCTACCGCGTCCGCCATACAACACTGCGTCAGACATTAGCAGACTTCCGCGCCGATAACCAGAAAACCAAGCTGTTGAAAATTTTTGAAAATAACGATGTCCCGTAACTGGAAATCCAACAATATTTCCTGTAAAACTCCATAAGGATAGTCTGCACTTTTTGACTATCCGGTAGTATTTGTTTCAGAGTAAAAAAAGAGTAAGTGAACGTCTCCCCTTGTTCACTTACTCTTTTTTCTATACCGTCGATTCCATCTCATTTTTCATGACTTTGAACCGATCACAATCTATGGAAATGCATGCTCCCTCCGCCTATCCCCTTGCAAAGGTTCCACGCCTGTTTTTAATAAAAATGCTGATATCCGATCTGAATTCCGCTGCCGTAGCCGCTGTTGAAATACAGGCATCCGCCAACCGGGCTCTCGCCGGAAAGTGCTGCCTGTGCAGCTGCATAACAGTCACTTCTTGCTCCGCGGGAAAGCACGCTCTGGAATGTTCCGGTCGCAACCGGTGTAAACTGTCCACCCTGATAAATAACGCCGGAAATGCTGTTCGGGAAGGAACCGCTGTTGACACGGTTTACTACAACCGCTCCGACTGCCACCATTCCTGTGTAGCTCTCGCCGCCTGCCTCGCACTCGATCAGTGCTGCAAGCATTGCCACATCATTGCTGTCTGCGGAAATTACCGATGCACTGCCTGCTGTGGAGGCTGCTGCTGCGCTGCTTGCCGCACAGGCCTGTGATGCCTGGTATTCCTCCATGGAAACAGCACCTTTTAACTCCTCTGAAAGTGTCACATAGTCTCCATGAACGTATGCGCTGCTTCCGCTGTACTGGATCTGATACCAGTCAGCCTCTTCGCCGAATATGCTGACTTCACCATTCTGTGTCAGTGTTCCAACCTGCGCGGAATCTGTGGATGCTGCCTCACGGACACGAAGGCTGTCCGCCTGAACAACTCCGGTGATACCGCACATATTGCGGTAATGTGCTTTTGCCTCTTCCCCAAATACCAGATATTCATTCTTTATGTAGCCTTCTACACCATTGGAAGAGATCTTGCTCCACTCGTCTCCTTTTTCTGTTACAGTAACCGCATAGCCCGGCATCAGAACTCCGACGATCTCGGAATCTGCGTTTGCCTCGCTGCGGATGTTGACATATCCTTCTACGTTTGCTGCAGCCATTGTGCTCCAGTCTGTTTTATTTAAAATGGTTTCTTCCTTTGTCTCTGCTTTTACGGGTGCAGCCATGATGACAGTCAGTGTGAGCACGCTCCCCAGGATGCCCGGCACATAACTTTTTTTGAATGTCATACTTACCTCCTGAACAATTATTACGTTTTTGTTACATCTTGTTACAAACCGATTCTACCAGTGTTACATCTTTTTGTCAACTAGAATATTTCGACAACATTCCTGTCTTTTCCCATCGTTTTTTTCATAGAACCCACAATTTTTCACCACTTTTCCGCTTTTTTGACGAATTGGATCGGTTTTTATTCCCACTTTTTCTTCTGCATGCGGCCTGCCTGGAATACTTTTCCGTGTCTTGTTTCCTTCTTTTTATTTTGCTTTTGTTTCACATTCTGCCCTTTCTGCCATCTTTTTCCGCAAATATTTTTTAAGAAATTGTGACAGTTCTTTTTCTATTTTTCGACATGCATTACAAACCTTTTCCACTTTTGACGCATTTTCAAATTTTCTTTTAACTTTTTATTTTTACATGATATTTCTTTCTACATATGGTATAATCTTTAAAAAGAAAGAAAATTTATATTTTATCAATTATTTTTTCTTTCAATTTATACGTGAAACTTACCGCAGGAAAATAAAACAGACCGACATCAGAAACCGCTCAGGTGAAAGGAGGATGTCATATGTTACACAGCACACAGACAACGAAAAAACACACAGGAAATTTGATTCTGAGATTCGGAATGGCAGGCCTCCTGGTGGCCGGATTATTTTTTTCCGCTCCGTATTCGGCAGCAGCCGAGACAGTTCCAAGTGCAGAAAATACAGACGCCGGTGAAATTACCATTCACTTCACCCATTACGATGCACAGGACCTGGAATTCTATCTGAACACCGATCAGGCGGCTCTTGCTTTTACCGATGCTGCCCTGACATTTCAGGATTCCACAATGGATGCGCCGGTCACCATGTCATATCTTTCCGATGATGGTTCCTATGTCCTGTATCAGAACAGCGAACCGGTCGAGGAAGTAAACGGAACGTTCTCCGTATCGATGGTTACGGAACCTGGCTACACACTGGATATGGATCAGATTTCCTTCTATGTTAATGGACAGGCCGTTTCCAATGGCGGTTCCGTTGTGATTACGGATTCTTCGGCGGCGATGACTTCTCTTGTTTACTGTACCGCAATCCCGGAAACACCGGCAACTGACCCGGAGCCATCTCTTCCAGAAGAGCCATCTGCACCGGAAGTTCCGGAAGAACCGGCCGCTCCAGAACCATCCGTTCCGGAACAGCCATCCGCACCGGCAGAAACCCCGACCGTGGTACAGCCATCTGCTTCGGAACAGCCGGCACAGGAAAATATTCTTCCGGAAACCGCAGCTCCTGCATCCAAAACCGCACCGGAACAGGTTCCTGCATCCGAACCGATCGCAGCAGAACCGATTGCCAGCGCAGTTGTTACAGAAGACGAAGAAGTTGATCTTTCCACCATCCACCCGGAAGTTACCGCATCCGCTGTTACTTCTTCCAGCCAGCTTCCAGCCGCAACGCAGATTGTACCATCTGCCAGAACAACAGACCCGGATGCACAGATTATTACTTCGGAAACTGCAGCTCTTGAAAATGCCGCACAGGCCGAGAATACACAGACTGCACACACAGGAATCGGCTCCTGGTTCCATCAGCGAACAAATCAGATCCTCGCAGTCATGATCGCTGTGATCCTGCTTCTGATCCTGATCGAATCACTTCTGGCACTAAAGGATTCCATGAATCAGAAAAGATCGCATCGCTTCTATTAAAAATAAGGTCCATAATAAAAAATAAGCATACAAAAAGAAGGAACGTATCTCATGAAACATGGGATACGTTCCTTCTCTTATATTATTTTTTATCCTCTTTTTTTCGCAGCCGCTTTCTGAATCTCACAGAAATCGTGCAGCGCCTGACGGCCGATTTTTACGATTTTACGGATGTTGATGGAATTTGTTCCGCCCTGACGCGGCTTGAAGCTGATCGGGATGAAACGGATTTTCCGGTGAAAATACGCTCCGAAGGCAGTCATCAGTGCGTTCGGCAGATTGTAGTTTTCCGGCATCAGCGGCAGATACTCGGCCACGTAGTCTGCTTTCATCAGACGGAACGGGGCATTTGCATCCGGCACGGATACGTGGAAATAGGTCCAGAGCACCGCGCACAGCACTTTTTCCACGACAGCGCGGGAAAAGCCGTCGCCGCGGCTTGTGCGGTTTCCGAAAATGGCGTCGTAGCCCTCGCGGATCTGCCAGAACTTTTCGAACTCCGCCGGATCGGTCTGACCGTCGGAATCGGTCTGGAAGATATAGTCCGCACCGTTTTCAAGTGCATAGCGGTAACCGTACAGAACGGTGGAACCGTGGCCGCCGTTTGGCTTCGTCAGCACGGTGAGCAACGGGTGGGTTTCGCACTCTGCTGAAGCAATTTCATACGTATCGTCGCGGCTTCCATCGTTGATGATCACAAGACGGGACGCACCGCCGCCGTTATGCTTCTCCACGACGGGACACCATTCCTCGATCGTTCTTTTGATATTTTCCGACTCATTATAGGCTGGTATTACAATATATAAGGTATCCATTGGTATTCTCCTTGCATTTCCTTCCATCCATTATACAGGATTTCTTTTCATTGCGAAAGATGCGCTCATGGAGAAAATTTCCCAGTACCGTTCGTTTGTTATTCTTCCCACAGTTTCTGCGGATAACGGCCCTCGTCTTTTAATTTCTGCAGTGCTGCCATGACATTTTCTTTGTCTTCTTTGTACGTTACGCCGTACCAGTTATCATAGGAGCGGAGTACGGTGACTTCCGCTTTTTTCTCCTGCAGCAGTTCATCGACAACGAACGGCAGGAAGTATTCGCCTTTTAACGGGTTGGTTTTGTATACATTCTCGAGGAACGGCAGGAAGCGGCGTTTCAGCTCGATCAGAATGCTCGGTGTGAAGCCCCAGAGGTTCATGGAAACGATGGTTCCCTGCGGCAGTCCGGTCCAGGTTGCGCCGTCATCCTCGGTGTATTCGGCCTGTCCGCCGTGGTTTTCGATTCTTGTGCGCTCATGAATGCCGACAAGGTGGTTCTGGTCGTCTGCGGTGCAGATGCCGCGGGCTACGTGGCCATTGTCGGTCAGGGTTTTGTACAGGTCGTAGGCAACCATCGCGTACTGATAGGTCGCGCCGTCCTGCTCGGTTGTCAGCTGGCGGTAGATCTCCTCGAATGCCGTTCTTCCATAATAATCATCGGAATTGATGACGGCGAACGGTGCGCCGTCGATGGCTTCTGCCGCACAGAGAATCGCATGACCGGTTCCCCACGGTTTGACGCGGCCTTCCGGCACTTCGTAGCCTTTCGGGAGAACGTTGAGTTCCTGGTAAACATACTCTACATCCATGTATTTCTCAATTCGCTTGCCGATGCCCTCGCGGAATGCCTCGTCGATGGCTTTTTTGATGATAAAGATGACTTTCTCAAAGCCTGCCTGTTTTGCATCATAAATGGAAAAGTCGATAATCATATTTCCGTACGGGTCAACCGGATCAATCTGTTTTAATCCGCCGTAACGGCTTCCCATTCCTGCTGCCATGATGACTAATACTGGTTTTTTGCTCATGATGTTCTCTCCTTTTTATTCTCCAAAATAAGCTTTTAATCTCTCCGCAAAGTCTGCCGGGATTTCTCTTTCAAATGGAAATGGTTCTGCATCCGCCAGATACTCGGCAATTTCGCCCAGGACACCGGCGCTCCGGTTCAGTGACCAGGCGGAGATCCAGTCGATCGTATCGTGGCAGGTGTGCATGCCGAAACCATCGCGGTTCAGCGTCATCGCCGGGATGCCCTTCCATGCGAAGGTGTTGGAATCGCTGCTCCAGATGTTGTTGATGAGCGATACGCCTTTGTCCGCCTGTTTTAAGTGCTCCATGATCGCGTCGCATGCCTCTTTCGTTGCTGCCACGCCAAGCACGGTTCCGCCGATGGCCTGTCCGGCGAGGTCGACGTTCATGTTGAAGCGGTGCTGCGTCAGCTCGGCTTCATGCGCTTTCACATACGCCCGGCTTCCGCAGAGACCCAGCTCCTCCGCGCCGAACCAGATGCATTCCAGTGTCCGTTTCGGGCGGTTTTCGGCGAAGTAGTGTGCCAGCTCCATGATGATCGCTGCGCCCGCCATGTTGTCGTATGCACCAGGTCCCTGCGGAACGGAATCGTAATGAGCCGTCAGCGTCAGGATTTCCTCTGGCTGCTCGGTTCCCGGGATGCGCAGGATGATATTTTTCGACGTTCTCCTGATTTTTTTCTGCTGTAAAACGAGGCGTGCACGGCTCGCTCCCCGTTCTACCAGTTCCATCGCATCAAGATAATGAATGACGGCGCACGGCAGTTTCGGATTTTTTACGCCGCGCAGGGTGCGGTAGTCCGGCAGGCGGTCCTCGTCTTTGTCCAGCGGCGTTCCGGTCAGGATCAGAAATCCGACGGCTCCTGCTTTTTCCAGTTTTTCATAGTTTTCTGCATTGGCACCGCCGTTGATCAGGACGATTTTCCCTTCTGCATGGGAAAGGCTGACCGGGTCGCCGTTTTCTACGTAGAGGAATGGCGCCTCCACGCCTTCCGGAGCGGTATTGGCTGCCGCGAAGCAGCCGCGGACGGTGTATGTTTTCTCATATGGCTCTGTGACCGTAAAGACAGCTTCGTCAACCTGCCATGTCTCAATCTCGAACGGCTCGCGGCGGATCTGCAATTCGCCCTGCCCCCATTTTTCTGCGATTTCAGAAAGTTCTTTTTCGATCCGGCAGGCTGCTTTTTCTTCGCCTTCCGTTCCGGCTTCGCGGATGTAGTTAAACTGGCTGACGAACGCATACTGCCGCTGGCCGCTGATGGTATTTGCTTTCATAATAATGTTATGTCCTTTTCTTTTTTTATTTTCTTAAAGTTCTTCCAGTACCGCTCTCGCGCTGCGCACGGCTTTGACGTCCGTGCGGTAGAGGGTGTATTCGCTTAAGGATGGAAGTCCCATGTTCACATTTTCTTTCCGATACTGCATCGGGCTCGCCAGTTCGATTTTTCCGGACATGTGGTAGGCGGTCACGCCGGTTTTCGGATACAGCTCGCGGATCGCATCCGCGCAGATACCGCCGCCCGCCTGAATACGGATGCGTCCCGCCGCCTGGCGCTGCAGTTCGGCGAGAAGCTCTGCTCCTTTTACCGCACTGTTCTGCTGACCGGAGGTAAGAATGGTGTTCATACCGAGCGATACCGCCTGCTCAAGCGCTTCTTTGGGATCGCGGCAGACATCAAACGCGCGGTGCAGCGTCACGGACATGCCGTCGGCTGCCTCCATCAGCTGTTCCATCGCTGTCATATTCATTGTTCCATCCTCTTTCAGCACGCCGATCACAACGCCCTCTGCACCGAGTTCGCGATACATCGCAACTTCCTCGCGAATTTCTTCTAATTCATATGGGGTGTAGCAGAAATCCCCGAACCGCGGGCGGATCAATGCATGAATCGGAATGGTTGTCTGTCTGCGGATCACCTCAAACAGCTTCGAACCCGGCGTTGTTCCGCCGATCACCAGATTCTGACACAGCTCCAGCCGGCTTGCCCCGCCTTTTGCCGCCGCAAGCGCCGACTCCGCCGAGTCCACACAGACTTCCAGGATATAATCGTTCATAAAATTCCCTCTGTTTTCGTAATTTTCTTTCTCTATCATACCCTATTTGAGGCAATTAGGAAAGAGCTTCTTTGGTTCACTTTCGTTCACTTCTGCTTCTGATGCAGATATTTTTCTCTCGTTGCCATGCCGCCGCGAATGTGGCGTTCAGACTTGTTCACATCCAGAATTTTCCTTGCCTCTGCCGCCAGACCCGGATTCACTTGTACCAGACGTGATGTCAGATCCTTATGCACGGTACTTTTGCTCACTCCGAATTTTTTCGCCGTCTGCCGTACGGTCGCTTTCGTCTCAATCATGTAAATTGCTGTCTCCACAGCACGCTCTTCGATATAGTCCCTCACAAAAAGCCTCCGAAGACGCTGTTTTTACAGTGTATTCGGAGGCTTTGATGGGTATGTCTTCTATTTTATTATTTGTAATATACCCATACCGCTTTTGTCTGTTCCAGCACCTGATCGATATCCCAGGTTTTTTCGGAATTTTTTCTGCTGTTTGGGTCGTTGATTTTCAGTCTGCCATTCTGCAATCCGGTAAGAACGATAAAATGACCGTTGCTGGTAAACTCCCCGGGTCCCATCAGGGCAATGATGGGGTTTCCGGCCTGCAGGTTGTTTTCCACCCGTTCCCGTTCCACAGGGATTTCTTTGCTGGAAAGGCCGATCTGCCGGGCTCCTTCCAGCATCAGAGACCAGGCGGTTCCGCTGCCGTCTACGGCATAGCCGTTCTGTGAGGCAAAATCGGCGACCCAGCGCGGATTTTTTGTGATATCGCCAGTCATGAAAATGGCAACCATGGAAAGTGCTGTCGGTCCGCAGCCGCTTAATCCCATCACTTCACCGGCATATCGGTGATAGCCCCATCTCTGATCCCACTGCAAGAGAAGCGGAACCTCCGATGCGGATGACAGGTCGCTCAGGTCAATCTCCGGCTCCTCCTCTTTTTTCAACGGATATTCTTCGACGAACGTCTCCGTCTCATTGTTTCTCTCGTAAAGCGACAACAGCTCCTCCGGGTACTGATCCATTGAAATGCCGTTTGCTTTCGCATACCGTTGGATCGGATTCTGCCGGAAGCGCCGCACACCGCCCAAAAACAGAAGACAGCCGAACAGCAATAGCAGCCCGCGGATCCGCCATACCTTTCTTTTTCGTCTCCGTGCTCTTTCTCTTCTTTGTATTATCCTTCTTTGTGTCATTCTTTTTTGTTCTGCTATCTCTTGCCATTCCAGTGTATCGTTTTCACGGATCATGAAAAATCCCCCTCCCGATCTTATGGTGTACTCCCAAAATCTTTCTGTGCCTGATTTTGTGAGATGATTGAGAGTACATTCTTCCTTTTCATCATAACAAATTTCTGATTTTTCTTTTTGTATATTTTCCGAAGAAAAACTGCTTTTTTTCCGTCTGCTTTCTTAAGATTTTTTGTATCTGTGCAAAGCCATGCGAAACGGAAGCAAAACCGCAAGCAGGAAAAAGATGGCAAATTCCGGAAATATCATTGAGAAAAAAGTTCAAAAATGGTAAAATAGGAAAAACAACATCTTTAAGCGGAGGATAAAACAAAATGAAAAAACTGAAAGTAAAAAAAGGCAGCACCTGTATGGCTTGTCTTGCCTGTGTGGGAGCATGTTCTGAGGCATTTTATAAGGTATTTGATCCGGACAAGGCATGTCTGCAGATCGTAGAGAAAAAGGCTGTCCGCCCGATCGCCTGTCCGCAGTGCGGTAAATGTGCCGAGGCCTGTCCGGAAGGCGCCATTACCCAGAACCCGAAGGGCGTTTACATGATCAACAAGAAAAAATGTACGGGATGCGGAGCCTGTGCGAAGGCCTGTCCATTTGGCCTGATCGTAAAAACCGAGGGAAATCCGGCTTCCAAATGTATCGCCTGCGGTATCTGCGCGAAAGCCTGCCCGATGGATGTACTGGAAGTTGTGGACGAATAATGATCCGAACTCTTAGATACCGCCAGGATCTCATGTAAGCACAGATCCTGACTCATTGCTCACATAAACATAAAAATGCACTGTGGAACGTCGTCGGACAATTCCACAGTGCATTTTTCTGTTAAACGAAAAACAATTGATTCCCGCTCGCCGCCTGGCAGAATGATCGATGCCCGTTTCCGCAGACAGCATTCCGACAAAAAGGGACAAAATTTACAATTTTACTCCCGCGCCAGCAGAACCATCGATTTTGCCGGAAGCATCATGCTTTCTTTCATCTCTGCTCCATCCTCTGCACAGCGTTTTCCATCGCAGAGCAGTTTCCAGTTTCCTTCCGGGAGTTTCTGCAAAGCTTCTTTTTCCCATGGATTGTAGAAGACGCAGACTGCGCGGCCATCCGGGTATTCCAGTTCGTAACCTGCGATCTGGTTTTCACGGAAAAATGTCTTTTTACAGTCCGGCTCGCACGTTCCGTATGCCTGAAATTTTCGGCGCAGAGCGAGAAGACCACGGTAATAGTCCACCAGCTCTTCCTGCTCTAAGGCGCGTGTCCAGTCAATTTTGTTGAGCTGCCACGACGATTTGAAGCTGTTTCCTTCGCCATGCTTCGTGCGCGCAAATTCCTCACCCGCCTGGAAAAACGGCATTCCCTTGCAGGTCATCACAATGCCCGCCGCCAGACGGTTCATCGAAAGCGTCCGCTCATCCATCTTGTCAAAATCCGGCTCCGCATCCTCCTTCCGCTTCGGATCGGACAGTTTTAATTTATCCCACAGTGTATAATTATCATGTGCCGACACATACGGAATCAGCTGGCTCGCATTGCGCGGCTCGTAGGCTCCTTTTCCGTCCATCCAGCCGTCTGTCGCAGAAAGTATTCCTGCGGAAAGACGCTCTTTTCCATTGACATAGCCTCCCTCTGCGGCAATAAAAACGCTTCCCTTGATCGAATCTCTCGTATCGTCGCAGAACATGGAAATGCCATCCATCAGCCTTCCGATATTCTGTTTATCCGACGGAAAATATCCCTCCTGCATTGCGCTTGCCGCTGCTTTCCACGGTTCACCGTAAACCAGAATCTCCTCGCCGCGCGGCATCCGGTTCAGCGCTGTGCGGATCGCATTCATTGTCTCCGTATCGTGCAGTGCCATCAGATCGAAGCGGAATCCGTCGATGTGATACTCCTTCGCCCAGTAGCAAACCGAGCGCACCATAAAGCGGCGGAACATCTCCCGCTCACTCGCTGTCTCGTTTCCGCAGTCGGAACCATTGGAAATCGTGCCGTCCTCCCATTCACGATAATAATAGTAAGGAACTGTTTTCTGAAACGGCGAATCGAGATTGTACGTATGATTGTATACCACATCCATAATCACACCGATGCCGGCCTTATGCAGCGCCTGAACCATTTCCTTCATTTCCCGGATACGTACCTCCCCGTGGAACGGATCGGTTGCATAGGATCCCTCCGGCACATTGTACTGCACCGGGTCATATCCCCAGTTAAACGCTTCCGCATCATCTTCCGGCACACTGCCAAAATCGAAAACAGGAAGCAGATGCACATGAGAAATGCCAAGCGATTTCAGGTAATCGAACCCCGTCGCATGAATCCCGTCGCCGTTCAGCGTCGTGCCTTCTTCCGTAAACGCCAGAAACTTTCCACGGTGTTTATCCGAAATACCGGAATGCGGATCACTCGAAAAATCTTTCACATGAAGCTCATACACACAACGATCCTCCGGCCGGATTTCCGGTCTTTCATCCTGCTCCCAGCCTGCCGGGTCCGTCTCTGCAAGATTCACCACCATGCTCCGCTCCGAATCAATACCGGAAGCCACGCCGTACGGATCTGTCGTATCAAAGACACCATCCGAGTGCAGGATATGATACGTATAATACGTTCCATACCGCGCTCCCTGCACTGCACAGCTCCAGACACCCTTTTCGCCGCGCGTCATCGCAATCGAGGCTATTTTTCGGTCCCCGCGCTCACGGCTGCTGCCGCAGGAAAACAGTTCCAGCGAAACCTCCATTGCTGTCGGCGCCCAGAGCTTCCATTCTGTCACAAACTGCTCATCCTTTTTCGGCATCTGCCAGTTTCCATCACATTCCCTGCTCTTTCTCACCGAGACACCGAGGTCATCTCCTTCGTACGTAAAGTTTTCCACAAATTCTTCCGATTCAAAAAAGCTTTTCCACTCCGCCGGCGTTCTTTTCACCACCGCATTCATCTTCTTTCCCTCCATTTCTTTGTAAACCCGCAGAATCTCTCCGACACTCCACGCCTGCGCATAGCAGCCCTTCGACATCACCGGCGCCGCACCATCATAAATCTCCGCCAGATGAAACAGACATCCTTCCTGCATCCAGCTCGCAAGACGGTCCAGTCCGCGGCGCACTTCCTGTTTTCCCTCCTTCGGGAAATAGTTCAGCACCGCACGGAAATACGCCCCAAGCGGAAATCCCCAGACTGTCCCCTGATGATATGCCCTGTCACGCTCCGGCTGGCTTCCGCCGATCCATGGATGAAACGCCGGATCCTCCATCTCCAATGACCGCAGTCCTGCTGTCGTATACAGCTTTTCTTTGACCGCCTGTAAGATCCGCTGCCCCTGCTTCTGACTCATCATCTGAAACGGAAGCGCCAGCACAAAGACCTGATTGCATCGGAACTGCTTTTCTTCATACGTGCCGTTCAGCACATCCTTCAGATATCCTTCCTCTTCCATCCAGAACTTTTCGAGAAAACTCTTCTTCACCTGCTCCGCAAGCTTCCCATACGCCGATCCATCCTTTCCGACAAACGGCGCCAGCTCTTTCAGAATCCTCAGACCATTATACCAGTATGCATTAATCTCCACTGGCTTTCCGTGACGCGGTGTCGGCAGCTCCTTGTCAATCCGCACATCCATCCACGTCACCTGCTCCAGGCCGCCCCCGGCCATAATCAGCCCGTCACTGTCCATTTTAATATGGAAATCCGTTCCCTTCTGATACCAGAACACAATATCCTCCATCACCGGAAACGCCTCACGTACAAACTCCACATCTCCTGTCTCAAGGTAATACTCATACACCACATCCAGAAACAAAAGTGCCGCATCCACCGTATTATACATCGGAAGCGCATCCCCCTCCGGAAACAGGTTCGGCATCAGTCCTTCTTTTGTATATGCCATAAAAGTCCGAAGAATGCTCTTACACGCCTCATACTCCCCAAGTGCCAGCGTGCATCCCGGAAGCGAAATCATCGTATCCCGCCCCCAGTCCGCAAAATAAGGAAAACCAGCCATAATACTCTTTCCGCCTGTCGATGCGCGTTCCGTAATATACTGACTCGCACTCACCGCCAGCCGCTTTCCCACCGGATCAGAAATCCCGGACTTTTCCGCAATCATCTCCTGCCGCTTCTCTTCCTCTTCTATCCACAGCGCAATCCTTTCCTCATCCCACTTATCCACATCATCCGCGAGACTATACACAACAAAAAAGACCTGCTCCCTGCCGTCTCCCATCATCTCAAACCGAATCCGATGATTCACGACAGCACTTCCGATGCCATCTCTTCCATCCCGCGCATCCTGCTCAAAAAACAAATCCCTCCAGATCCTCTCCTTCTCCATCTGAAGCTCCCCATTTGTCCCATAAGAAAGAATCACACCATTGCTCGCAATACACTTCCGGTCCACCGCAAAATCCTGCCCCTCCTGCAGCTGCTCCCCCTTCGCCGCAAACCGCATCACCGGCCGAACCGAAAAACTCCCCTTCTTCCCACTTCTCACCCGATACCGGACAAGAACCGTATTCTCCCCCTGAACCATCCCAATCGTCTTCTCAATCTCAACCCCCTTCACCCGGTAAAACCATACCGGCAGACTCCCCATCTCAAACCCTTCCAGAAACCGAAACCCCTCCACATTCTGCGTCCGATTCACAAACTCCTGTGAAAACAGCTCCGTCTCCTCACCATCCACCTCCAACGTCTCCCAGACATTCGAAATCAGATGCTCCCGCACCGTAGGCGCCTTCAGCGCCCCCATCAACAGCGCCTGATCATTCCTCGCCGCATTCCCCATCACCGTCAGCGAACAATAACCTCCCAGTCCGTTCGTCAGCAAAAAACACTTCTTTTCTCCACTCCGAAAATCCATCCACTCCGAAGCATTCAGTCGAATCCTATCCATACCGCAAAACCTCCAAATTTCACACAATATGTTCCCGGAACTTTTCTGTTCTCATAAAATCAAGCACAAAAAACTCCGGAAATATTTTTTTCATTCTATCTCCAAACTTTGCACCAGTCAACAAACTCACGCCGATTCGCCCTCCAGGCGAATCCAGCCCCTCTCCCCGTCCTCCAACACACTCTCCCCTTCCACACACAACAATCTCACGCCGATCTGCCCTCCGGGCAGATCCAGCCCATCCTCCCGTCCTCCAACCCCAGGATCTGGCTCCGACGGCGTGGCACCTGCCGCGCAGACGGGCGCATTGGCATCGGCGGCATGCGGATGATGCACGCGTGGGAGGCAGTGGAGTGAGGATGACGGACGGCCATCCAGGCCGGAAGTCAAGAGGCTCTGAGACGGGAAATCATCAGATTTCCTGTCGAATAGCCTCGGTTCCTCAATCCACCGCCTCCCACACGTCATCATCCGCCCGCCGATGCCACCGCGCCCGTCTGTGCGGCAGGTGCCACGGCGCCGGAGCCAGATCCGTCCCTCCCCCCCCACACACAAATAGAGCAGCCGACCCCTCATCGGCTGCTCCACAAATCATCCTTTGACGGCTCCTGAAAGCCCATCTGTATAATATCTCTGCATTACAACAAACAAAATCGCAATCGGCACCGAAATGCAAACCGCTCCCGCCGCAAAGCAAGTATACCAGCTGTCGATATACTCCTTCTCCAGCATCTTCCACAGACCCAGTGCAACCGTATAATACTTCGCATTCGCCCTGCAGATAACCTTTGCGAAAATAAAGTCCAGCCACGGTCCCAGAAATGCACTCAAAGTCGTGTACACAATAATCGGCTTACTCAGTGGAATTGTCACCTTCGTAAATACCTGGAATCTCGTTGCTCCATCCAGATAAGCCGCCTCATCCAGTGCCTTCGGAACCGTATCAAAAAATCCCTTTGCAAGCAGGAATCCCGCTCCGGAACCGCCCGAGTACACCAGAATCAATGCCACACGGATCATTGATCCCTCCGAAAGACCAACTGCCTTTAAGATATAGTAGACAGCAACCATCGACATAAATGCCGGGAACAGACCTAAGATCATCGCGATGTTCATGTAAGTCTTACGGATTTTAAACCGCATTCTCGACATGCAGTAAGAAACCGAAAGCACAAATATTGTAGAAATCAGACAACTGAACACCGCAATGATAAATGTGTTCTTAAACATCTGCGGAAAGTCTAACACCTGCGTATCTGTAAACAGACGCACATAATTATGAAGCGTATATCCCTTTGGGAAAAAGCTGGTAACATAAGATCCCTTCTGTGTGCTGAAGCTTAAGAGTGCAATCCACAGAACCGGAATCACCCATACAATCGCAAGCAGTGCCAGAACCACATGTACAACCACATCGGAAATCATTCCGCGCGCTTTCATGGAGTGTGTTTTTTTCTCTTTGTTATTCATTATTGGAATCCCTCCTCGTTCTTGTAAGAACCAGTATTCCGGTACGTGATCAGTGAAACTACCGCCAGAATGACAAAGGTAAGAATACCGACAACCGCACCAACGTTAAAGTACTGTAAGTCAACCGTCAGCTTGTACAGCCAGGTAACCAGAAGGTCCGTCTTTCCGGCGGTTGCTCCGACCGGAACCGGTGCTCCTGCAGTCAGCAGATAGATAACGTTGAAGTTGTTGATATTACCCGTAAACGTTGTAATCAGATACGGAGTCGTGACAAACAGCATATACGGCAGCGTAATTTTAAAGAAAATTGTCACAGGGCCTGCGCCGTCCACACGGGCTGCCTCGTAAAGCTCACCCGGAATGTTCTGTAAGATACCGGTAACCTGCATCATGGTAAACGGAATACCAACCCAGAGGTTGATGATAACAACCGTCGCTCTCGCCCAGGTCGCATTTGTCAGGAACGGAAGCGGACTGCTGATCAGCCCGGCCTGAATCAAAAGATTGTTGACCAGGCCGTTGTCCTTTAACATCGTACGCATCAGAAGAAGAGAAACGAACTGCGGAATTGCAGCGGAGAGCATAAAGCAGAATCTCCAGAATCCCTTGATGCGGGTCGTTTTACGGTTGATGACAATCGCAAGAATCATACCAAAAATATAGTTCAGGAAGGTAGCGAGCACAGCCCAGATCAGTGTCCATCCAAGAACAGACCAGAATGTCTTGCCGATCGAGTTGCCCATGCCAAGAACCGTACTGAAATTTTTCAGTCCAACCCAATGAAAAATCGTCAGATGGTCGCCGACTTTACTGTAGCTGGTGAAAGCCATACAGATCATAAAGACCAGTGGAAGGATTGTGAAAATCACAATACCGAGAATCGGAAGTGTCAGCAGGGTCCAGTGCAGTCTTTTGTCAACGAGTGCTTCCAGATCCTCTTTGATGGTGTTGATATGTTTCCCTTCCTTTGCGCGACACTCTACCTCATAAGCACTCTTCATATTGACACGCCAGATCATAAAGAAGAGAACCGTAATAAAAATCGTTGCTACTCCGTAGAGCAGGAACAGAATTGTCATATCGCCGCCGGTATATTCATAAATACCCTTGGCCTCGTTCCACACCTCTTCCTGCGCACGGCCGCCCAGGGTGATGAGATGATAGAGATTGTTGATACCGCCCTCGATCATAAACAGGAGATACGCAATTTCTACTGCCAGAAATAAAATACCCTTTACGATCTGTTTGTGAGCCAGATTTCCCAGTCCCATGACAAGCATGGAAAGTTTCGTGACCGCATCGCCCTTTGTGATGGCTTTTGTCACCGGATAGGGAGTCTCAAACTCTTTGGCGCGTTTTTTCAATGATGCCATAATCTATCCTTTCCGAAAGACAGGCATTGTCAATCCTGGTGTCTGACAATGCCTGCGGTTTCAATCCTGTTGATTTTCGAACGCTTCAGAGCCGGTTTTACTTACTCGACTGCAGAAGTATTCATGCTTGTGTTCAGTTTCTCTGTCATTTCTGCAGCGTTATCATGGGTAACTTCACCGTTGACCAGAGATTTACCAAAATTCTCTGCCGGAGTCCAGTAGTTGCTCATATTCTTAACGAACGGCTGGATGATAGAAGTATTGTTGAAGGTATCGTTCTGAGCAGTTACCAGTGCATCGTCTGTGATCTGGGAAAGCAGCTCTTCGTTACACGGAACTACATTTCTCATTTCATAGTGTGCTTTCTGAGCATCTGCGCTTCCGAGATATCTTGCAAGAGCAACTGCAACCTGCGGATATTCACAGTTCGGATTCACACCGATTGCTTTAGAGCCGGAGAAGGATTTCATCTGTTTCTCCTCGCCGTTGATGGTGATGGTCGGAAGCTGTACAACACCGTAATTATCACCGAGTGCCTCTTTAACTGCGGATGCATCCCAGGAACCGGAGAACATTGCTTTTACAGAACCGTCACGCAGACCGGAAAGACCGGATCCGTCTGCATCAGATACGAAGTTCGGATTGTTTACCAGGTCAACCAGGTAATCGGTTACTGCTTTTGCTTTATCGCCTTCGAAGTCAACGCCTGCTGCCTCGTCTGTTCCGTCCTCACCGAACAGCGTACAGCCGTTTGCTACGTAGAAGGAAGCAATGTACCAGGAGTTTGTAATCGGGAAGGAAATCTTGTCTTTTGCGATCATGGTATCCAGGTTTTTCACTTCATCCTCAGTGAATGCAGATTTATCATAGTACATAAACCAGGTGTTTGTGGTGAATGGTACACCGTAGATATCGCCGTCAACGGATACGGAATCTACAATTGCCTGAGAGTTGTTCTCTTTTACCTCCTCAACTGTCTGTCCGCCGAGTTTTGAAATTCCGTTTGCAGCGATCAGGGATGTCAGGTTGTCGTTTGCAAACATGTAAACATCTGCTGCTCCTTCAACGTCCTGTGTTACGGTATCTTTTGCATCGCTCTCTGCGCATACACCGTAATCAAAGGTAATGTGCCAGGATGGATGCTCCTCTGCAAACTGATTGCACATGGTCTGCAGCCACTCACCGCTGTCGCTTGCCTGATCCTCTGACGGAGACCATACGGTAAGGGTTGTGGTAATTTCCTCTTCCTCTGCTGCGTTGGAAGCAGATGCGCTTGTGCTTCCTGCCTCGGATGTGCTCTTGGAATCGTTTCCGGAAGCGGCATTTGAAGAACCGCTGTCGCTGTTTCCGCATCCTGCCAGCATGCCAACTGCAAGTGCTGCGGTCATCATAATAGATACTACTTTCTTTTTCATATTGAAAATCCTCCTTATATGATTTTTCTTTCTGGAACGTCTGCTGTCATATCGCATTTGCTGCTTGGTATCTCTCGTTCTTGTTGATTTTATTATAGCAGTTGGCGGATTTTTCTGAAATATCAAGAATCTATGATCTATGTTGGATTTCTACGTTACATTTCTACACCGGAGCGTATCCGAAAAATCATTTCCGCAATCTGCAGAATTCTTTTCCGCAACAAAAAAAGAGGCCGCGCACCGTTTTTCCGGTGCGTCCTGCCTCCTCTTCTGTTTTTTATTCCGCCTTCTGCTCGGCTTTTTCTTCTGTCTTCTGATCTTCCTGTGAACTCAGGCTTTTCCTTTCCTGAATCATCTCCTGAATGATTTCATCTCCGCCTTCCTCCTGCCACTCTTTTACAAAATCATCAAAAGAAGAAAGCTCAGACTCGCCCCGGATAATTTTTAAAAAGGTCTCCGATTCCAGTTCTTTTAAGGTGTAACGATATGCTTCTGTGGTCTTCGTCCGGGTCGGATAAATCGTATTCACTCTTTGAATCTTTTCGTCGCTTAAAAGCGAGCAGGCTGTGATACGGGATAAATACGCGCTCCACTCCTCCGCACTCGCTGTTTTCGGGTTCTCCAGATAGGCGCGGCATACCTTTTCGAACGATCTTTCCAGAATCTCCAGCTCATCCTCCGATTTTTCCCCGTTCAGTGCCGCCTGCAGATTTTCGTAACAGATCGTCAGTGCCTGATTATAGTCGAGATTGATTGCTAAGGGGCGTGCCGTCGGATCGATATTTCCCGTATAATATTGCTGAAATTCTCCCCTTGGATCATCGTAGGAATAGCGCATATAATCAAACATCACCGACAGGATCTTCGGCACAATCTCCGGATATTCATACCCTTTTCGCACTACCACATAATTTCCGGTCAGCTTTTCGTTGCAGTACCGCACACTTCCATCCTTCCCGGTCCGAATCAGAAACGGCTGCCAGTCGGCCTCCGGATCCGTCTCATGACAGCGCCAGAGCGGGTTGTTCGGTGCCCACCACGGTGCGAAGAAAATGCCGCAGCGTCCCTGGGCAATGAGATCGGCAATGTCATCCTGTGTGCGGATCAAAAAGTCCCGGTCAAGGACGCCCTCCTGGTACCAGTCTGCTAACATGCCAAGTGCGTCTTTTACATTGGGCTGAACGGAACCATAAACCGGCATTCCTTCCGCATCCGTCAGCCATCTTCCCGGATATGCACCAAATGAGGCAAAAATAAGATTCATGCCGTATTCCGAAGAAATGCCCGTGCCGCCGTACAGAGTTGTGCTGACTGCAAGACCGATGTTACCCATCTCCTGGTTTGCCGGATTCTCCTCTGCAAACGTCAACGCAATATGTTTCACATCATCGATCGTTTCCGGTACGGAAAGTCCCAGTTTTTCCATCCAGTCCTTCCGCACCCATAGAAGATTCGGACCGTCTGAAATGTTGGTTTCCGGGAATGCCATCAGCTTTCCGTCAAAGGTACAGCCCTGCAGAATCTCCTCACCGTAGCTTGCATAAATATCCTTGATACGGTCGCTGGCACAATTTGCATAAACCTCTGTAAGATCGGCAAGCTGATCGTTTTTCTGCATGGCATTCATCGTTTTCTGATCCACAACCATGATATCGGCAATGTTTCCTGTTGCAATCATGGTAGAAATGCCAACGTTATAGGTATCACCGTAGTTTTCATAAACATCCTCGTTCTGTACATTAATGATTTCGCGGATCAGGCGTGTATAGGCATTGTCCTCATAGGTTTCTCCCTCCGGGAGATTGGAATTATTCACACCCGTCATTTTTGCCAGCGTGTACGTGATGGTTTCCGGGTAACGTCCGTACGGCGTTGTTTTCGCTTCCGTAAGAGCCGCAGCCTCATTTCCGGCAGCATCGGAAACAGAATCATTCCCTGCTGCGCCACTTTCTCCGCAGCCACCCAGAATCGTTCCCGCTGCCAGCAATACAGCGAGGCCTGCCGCAATTTTTTTTTGCATCATGCCTGTACCTCCCTTTCCACACCCGGAATCCGTACCGTCACTTTCGTTCCCTTTCCCGGCTCACTCTCAATCGAAAGACCATACGCTTCTCCGTATTCGAGCTGAATCCGGGAATTGACATTCCGCACACCGTAGCCGCTGCTCTTCTCCGTCAGAATGGTCTGTGCTTTTTCCTGTTCCATACCAACACCATTATCCGCCACGGAAAGCACCACACAGTCTCCGTCGCGCCGTCCGCTGATTGTAATCACGCCGGGCTCACTGCCGCGCCGCCGGTCAATTCCATGTACAATCGCATTTTCGGCAAGCGGCTGCAGAATCAGGTTCAGTGTACGGTAATCCAGAATATCCTCCGCCACATCCATTTTGACCGTAAAACTGTAGTCGTGAAACATTTCCTGAATCTGCAGATACGAACGCACATTATCAATCTCCTCGCGGATGGACATCGTATTTTTGCCTTTGTTCAGAGAAGTCCGGTAGTACCGCGAAAGCGCCAGCGTAGCCTTGCTGATATCATCCGAACCGATTTCCAATGCTTTCCAGTTGATCAGCGACAACGAATTATACAGAAAATGCGGGTTAATCTGCGCACGGAGCGCCGTCATTTCATACTGCTTCTGGCGGATGCGGCTCTCATAGACTTCCTGAATCAGCTGACGGATACGCGACAGCATCTGGTTAAAGCCGCGCGTCAGATCACCGATCTCATCTCTTTCCGTAGAAACCAGCTCTACTTCCAGATTTCCTTCGTCTACCTCAGCCATTGTCATTTTCAGCCTTTCAAGGCGGTGTGCCATATTTCCGGAGAATCTCATAATCACGACCGCAGAGAAAAGGACGCAGCCCGCCCACATCAGAAGAACCATCAGAAGAATCGGCTGCATCGGACTGATGATGCCTTTTTTCGGCAGATAGCACGCGGCATGCCATCCATTCTGCTCAATCTCCTTTTCCAGGAGAATGTAGTTCGCTGTATTCTGCTTCTCTTTTTTTTGTATCTTCTGAAAGTCTGAAAATTCCATCTGGTATTTCGCATTCCTGGTCATCTTCTGATTTTCATACAGCACTTCTTTGTCCTCATTGTAGACGAAAACACCGTAATCCTCATTAACTGCAAGCTCCATGGAGCCAAAAATCTTACTGTAGTCCATGGAAATGTATAAAAAACCGCCTTTTCCGTCATCAATCAGCGGCATAGACCGCACCAGCGTCACCGTTCCCTGATCCATATCGGCATACCAGTGAACATCATTGTCTGCCGGTGCTGTCCATTCATCATTTTCCATTTCCCGCGCCGGACGCAGATACGTGCCGTGCGGAATGACGAAATCACGCACATAGACCGTAGACTGTCGGATTTCCGGGTAAAAATAACTTAAGGAATCCATCATCGGATCAAACTCTTTCACCATGCGCTCGTATGCTTCGAAGCTGTTTTTGTCTTCTGCCTTTACAATCTGAACAATTGTCTGGTCGAATGCCAGATAGTCCGACATACTCTGGTGCAGCGCAAGCTCCGTATTCACATCGTCCACTGCCTGATCAAAGGTGGTTTGCAGATTTTTGATCTCACGCTCGACAAGTACACGACGCATCTGGGTGTAAAACATTGTGAACATCAGGCACATTGGGAAAAGTCCTGTGAGAACGTAAGCCACGATAAGCTTCCGGTGTACCTTCATATCTGAAAATGCTTTTTTTATTCTAGCGGCAAATGATGTCATCTTACTCCCCCTGATCCCGGTATTTCTGCGGGCTGATTCCAAAATATTCGCGGAAGCTCTGACAGAAATAGGACACATTCACAAAACCACACTTTTCACAGATTACGCCGATTTTTTCGTTTGTATTTTCGAGCATTTCCCGTGCGCGCTCCATACGGAAACCTTTTAAGTAGCGGCTCAGGTTTTCTCCTGTATTTTTCTTGAAAATGCTGCTCAGATAATTCGGGGTCATGCCAACCTCGCGCGCAAGCTGGTCAACACCCATGCCACTGTCAGAATAGTTCTCACAGATATACTGTTTAATCTGCTCGACTTCTCTGCGTTTCGCAACACCGCCGTCTGCGCGGAAGACCGTTTCGAGCCGGTCAATACCCATACGGACCGCTTGAATCACACCGGCCATGTTGCTGCTGTGATACAGGGCGTCGATCTCACGGTCCAGCTCTCGCTCATCTTTTCTCTCGAGATTGTCGTAAATCTCTTTCAATAAGTTAGAAAACATAAATTTGATGTAAATCTGAGAAAAAATCGTCTGGTGCTCATACTTTTCGCAGAACTGGTCAAAGTGTTCACGCAGGCTCTCCAGATCCTTCATGCGAATGTCCTGCTGGATCTGGCGGATCAGGATTTCAGCATCAATCTGCACCAGCACCTCGGACTGCTCCTCCTGAAAAGGAAGAAAAACATGGTTTCCCGTGTGATAAAAGCGCCGCTCCATGAGCTGCTCCGTCTGTGCAAATGCATCGTAAAGCTCACCGTCCGGCGTGATCTCGCCCGACACGGCCAGAAAGCATTCCTGGTCCCACATTTCACGAATATAATGGTACAGCTTCCGTCCGAACGCTTCCCAGCCGCCATCCGGCTCCTCGCTAAAAAACAGAATGGACTGCTGTGGGTTCAGGTTCAGATAGTGAAACGGCATCTGCAAATCGCTCTGCATCTTTTCAATCTGTTCGCTGTTTACCTGTTCAAAATAGTTGTTGGCACACTCCAGCAGTACCATACGGCAAAAATCCCGGACAAAGCTCATATCGAGAAGCATCTGTGTTTTCTCCTGCATTGCGCTGCGGCTCTGCCCATTGACCATCAGATACAGCAAATGTTCCCGCATAAACTCCATACTTTCGTCCTTCCGTTTTTCCTCGCGCTCACTTTTTGCAAGCTTTTCCGTGATTTCACCAACCACCTTTTCAAATTCTTCCGGGTTGACCGGTTTTAAAATATAGGCGGAAACACCGTAGGAAATTGCCTTTTTTGCGTAGGAAAACTCATCATACCCGCTGAAAATCACCGTTTCCGTCCCCGGATACGCCTCATGAATCCGGGAAAGAAGCTCAATTCCATCCATGAACGGCATATTGATGTCGGTCAGCAGTACGTCAATTTTCTCTTTTTCAAACACCTCCAGCGCTTCCTCTCCATTGGAGGCCTCCAGAATATTCTCCCGGATATTCATCCGCGAAAGCAGCATCCGAATGCCCTTTCGCTCTATCATTTCATCATCTACAATCAGATATGTGTACATGCATCGATCCTCTTTCTAAGCAGCCTGCCTAAAGCGGCGCATACTGGTTTTATTATACCATTCCCGCGGCAGAATTGCATAGCATTTACCGCTCAAAACCGTTACCGGAAACGCAAAACCAGAGCCGGTGAAAACATTCTCATCCGACTCTGGTTTTTCTATTACATGATTTCAGGACACCACTCATCCTGTCCCGAATCAGGCCTTCGTCCTCTCCCTTTTACTTCTGATATTCCTCAATTCTGCAAACATGTTCTTTTGTCTTTTTATTATAATTAATTCCTACCAGAAGCAAGTTTCCCTGATATTCTTCCAGACTTCTGCAATATTCTTTGTCCTTAATCTGCGCAAGCGCACCCTCTGCTGTTTTGTCCCATTTCAGTTCTACAACCAGCGCCGGTTTGTCCTGGTATCTTTTTCTTGGTACGAAAACAAGATCCGCAAACCCTTTTCCCCCAGGCAGTTCACGGTAAACCGTGTAAAAATTCCGTGCTGCATACAGCGCCAGTGAAATCGTATAGCTCAACGCATTTTCATCATTGTACTGAAGCTGTGACGTTTCAAAATGTGCCAGCCGAATTCCCTCTGCTACCTGTGTTTCCTGTTTTTCCCACACAGCCTGCAGAAGATCTGCGGAATTTTTCAGTGCCTTTGAAATATCTCCCCATTGGGAAACGGTTACCGCACTGGCATATTCTGACTGTACCTCGGCATTCGGAATAAAAACATATTTATTCTGTTCCTCATAACCAAGATATCCAAGATGAATCAGCAGTGTCAGCACATCATCCTCTGTCCGGAAAGTTGTCATATCATTCGTAAAACTGCCCGTGTTCACCGGAATCTTTTTCCCTGCCATCATCTGCAGTACGTCATCCCGCAGGCCGTCAAAATTCAGATCAATATACCACTGTAGTGCTTCAAATGTTTCTGTCTGATTCCAGTAATTGCCGATTTTCCGGAATCGCATGGCATTGACAACCGAACGCGGGCTGTAAACCGAACTTTCTCCCGGGAACGAATAGCCGTCATACCAGTTTTTAATTTCTGCCAGATCCATCTGGTACCGGCCGCAGAGTTCTTCTACTTCCTGCTCCGTAAATCCTACATATTCTGCGAGCGGCCCTGGATCAAGCATTGTAAATTCATCAAACATATTCAGGGCAGAGTGGGTTCCATATTTTTTGATCGGCAGAATACCCGTCAGATAGGCAAGTGCTACGTAAACCTTATCTTTCAAAAAATCCCGCAGGAAATCAAGATACTCTTCCTGTGCTTTTTTATCCTGCTGATATTCCCGGAAAACACAGTCCCATTCATCAATGATAATGACAAACGACTGTTTTGTTGCCGCATAAATATCCTGCATTGATTCTACCAGATCCGTATCATCAAAGTAGTCCACGTCCGGATAACTGTTTTTCAGTTCCCGCAGCAGCATTCTTCGAACACGGTCAATCACCTGGCCAATTTCCTTGCTCCGGCTCAGAAATTCCTGCATATTCAAAAAAATCGTAGGATATTGATTTAAGTGCTGTGCAAATACAGCATTTTGAGAAATTTTCAATCCAGAAAAAAGTTCTCTGGAATCGCATTCCTTCCCATAATAAGCCGTCAGCATATCCGCCGTCATAGATTTTCCAAAGCGCCGCGGACGGCTGACACAGACATATCTCTGCACAGTATTAATCACCTGATTGGTATACTCGATCAGCCCTGTTTTATCCACATAAATTTCGGACTGAACCGCTTTTGCAAATTTTTCATTTCCCGGATTCAGATAAACTCCCATATTCCACCTGCGCCTTTCTCTTTCTACCTCTATCATACGATATTCTTGCCTTAAGGTGAACCTCACATGACTAAAGTCACGTGCTTCCGGCCGCTTTAAGCGGCAGACCAAATATCGGTGGATACGCCTGTTATTTAGATTTTGCACAGATATGTGCTTCTTCCATGCCGGA
>NZ_QTUL01000009.1:0-120235 GCF_003435675.1 Blautia sp. AM23-13AC
GCGAGCAGTAACAATAGCCCTTTGGAGGGCTAATAATAAACCACCAGTTGAACTGGTGGTTGCTAACTTAGAACTTTTTCTACTTTCTGTGTGACCTGCTCTCCCGCAACACTGACATGTAAACTTTTCAATCGGCTCCTGAATCGATATCCTATGAATGTAAGCTTTCACCATATTTTCAGAAATTCCCAACCTGAGAGTTCATCCGCCTAACGATTCCAGGACAAGAACCGACATAGTGTCCGGCAAAACGAGCAAAAAAATAACGGGAACCTCCCGAAAGAGAATTCCCAGATAAAATAGGTTATGAAACTCATTCCAAATGAAATGCAACTAAAATTGCTCCCTTATCCACCTCAGTCATTGTTCCATCATTCTTCTTGAATGGGATTGCATGGTAATAAATGCCACACTGATCTGAAACTTATCGCAGGCCAGCAGTTCATCCTCTATTGCGGATAACACTTTTTTCCTTCCTGATAACTGTTTGAGACAAATTGTGGCTTAAAAGCAAGATTGGAAGAAATCCTGCTGTCGATATATGCAGTTTCAAGACCTGTTATAAGATTTTCGTATATTTCCTGATTCATAGAGTTCCTCCTGCTGATATTGACTCAATATCAGTTTTTCTTTTTTCACGTCTGACAAATCAGAAGTTATCTTTGTATTCTTTTCTCCATTGTATTGAATATCTTTTTGACTAAATGATTTTTTTGTCTGGCATATTTATAAAGAGTTCAATATAAAAGAGACCCCACTCTCATGAATGAAGTCTCATAATATCTGATACATTTGCATTATACCGACGCGTTCCCCATCATTTTTTCAAACTGCTCAACCGTCATTTTTGCTTTAGCCGCGACACGCTCTATCTTTAAATCGCCTTTCTGTACAAGCCTCACAAGCGTCTGGTTTTTACCAATCTCAATACCTTGTTCTCTTCCTTGTTCGATACCCTGTTCTCTGCTTTCTTTCAGCAAATCTTCTATTGCTTTGCTCATTGATTTGCACACATCAATCACCTCCGTCTCTTCTGGAATTTCTATGGACGTGTCCGTAATGTTCTTGATCACTCCATTCCCTCTGCATATTTATCAATCCAGTTTTCCCCATCATAATTTTCTATCTGACTCACAATTCTATTAAGAAACTGGTCTAATAAATTATGCTGCTCTCTCCCCTGTGCATACCATACATTAGACTGTCCAAATCCATACGCCACACCTTTTGATTTTCTTGGTACTTTCCATGTATTTGCTTTTCGCCTTGCTCCTCTTGGCAGCAGCACGCAATCTTCTTTTTTAGCAATAGCATTATATGCCTGGTCATAATATTCTTCCTCTGTATCCGATAAGAAACGCATCACTTTGCAATTGCGATATACGGTTGCATGTTTATACCAGCCAACTACATACGTTTCTTTTTCTATTGCATCCGGATACAATGCACAATATACGACAAGCACATCATCCACCGAAGTTTCCTCATTCATGCCCTCACAGTCATAAATCTTCTCAATTCTTAACTGATTTCGAGTTTCTTTATTGGTTGACTTTGTCTCCACAAAGCCAAGACAATATTCCCCTTTCGGATATCCGGATTCTTCTGTAAGCGGTATTGCTTCAAAATTGTATTTTTCATGTGCGTCAAGAGTTTCTTTTACATAGGAACCTCCATTTTGCGGTTCGTCTTTTCCCCATACAATTCCTTTATAATAATTCATCCATGCAATATTGCAAAATAGTATTCTCATAGGTATTAACCTTCTTCTTTGGAAAATAGATTCAAATCAGCATAAAAGAGACCCCACTCTCGCAAATGAAGCCTCATAAAATTTGATACATTCGTATTATACCGTTGCGTTCTCCATCATTTTCTGAAGCTGATCAACCGTCATTTTGGCATCAACTGCAGCACACTCAATTTTCCCATGTGCATACACCTCCTCAAAAATATTTCAGAGAAGTCTGCACCCTTCCTGTTGTTTTTCAACTTATCATGAATGGGCAGTTCTATCAAGTTGGAAATATGAACTGCGAACATGCTTCTTAAGATGTCACTATAACAAATTCACTACAATCCGGTCTATCCCACGCAGCCCATACATTTTCCCTATCGTCTCTGGATCCTGCAAAACGGTCAAATTCATTCCAAACAATGAATTATATCTCCCCATCATCCGCAGATGCTCCGGATATAAAAACGCCTGTTTTTCGCAAAACCTCGGGCATTCCCGCACCGGCATCTGCGCGCTGCGGCTTCCTTTGGTGCACGCTGCGTACAGTGGACAGTACTGCGAGGTATTGGTCTGATAAAAGGGAAGATGCATACTGTTTTTTCCTTCCGGGAACTTCCCGGTACCGGTATTGCCGCAGCTCTCCCATTCATACCGCTCGATCTGGAATTCTGCTTTCAAATATTTACGGTAAAATGCCGCGTGGACGCTGTTTTTCTCAAATAGTGTGCGGTCTCCCAGCTTGTAGGCCATCCTGGGATCTTTTTTTCGCTTATTAAGCAGAATGCCTAGACAGATGGAAAACACAGGAAAATGAGCGGCCAGATGAGCGGTTCCCCAGTCATTTACAACAAGCTCAACGGCTTTATTCTTTCGTTCGCACCATTCAGCGAGACGCTGCAGCCGCTGCTGTGTTTCCGACAGATTTTCTTCCAGCAAAAATGGAAACGTAAGCGTAATTGAAAACGACTCCCGGCAGGCTTTATCCATCAGTGCGAACAGTTCCTCTTCCGTTGGTGCCAGATGCGGGCAGAAAGCATTTCCTATATAGAGCCGATCCGGGTGAAAAACCGGCGGATCTGCAATCTGGTTTCTCCGAAAATAAGCATCAAAAAACACCCCACTTTCCATCGAAAGATACGCCTTATACCATTCCGGCCGGTCCAGTTCGAGCGCCAGCTCAATCGGCTGCCCGGATCCGGCAGCACTATTTTGCAATGCCACAAAGGTTTCCTTCGTAATTCCGGAAAACCATACTTTTTTCTGCTCTTCCAGACTTTCCAGATGAAACGCGTCCTGCTCCGCAGGATATCCTGTCATCTGTTCTGCAAGAGCGGCATCATCGTCCTCCATTTTCCAGCGAATATACTGGCTGTATTGCAGGGCAAGGTGCTGTACCGCATTTCGATAATCTTCTTGTTCCGTGGCGAAGGTATAAACAACATCAAAATCTTCCTCTTTTTCCTGCAGAAAAGTCGCATCACGAAGAAGAATCCGCTGGTAGGATGCCGTTTTCTGATCGTAAAATGCCAGTTCCCACGGTGCGTTTTTCTGTTCAACTGTGGCCGGTGCCGCGAGGCGGGTCTGAAAGCCATATTCCGAAATTGCCGTGATCCGCACTTCCTTATTGCCCCAGTATCCTGCCAGAATTCCAAACGGCAGCATGGAAATCCATGGCCATTGGCTGATTTCTTTTTCCCGTTCTTTTTTCTGTTTCATTGCTCCAACTCTCCCGTTTTCTGATACCCTCCAGTATACCTGTTTTTCTGGAAAACTCAAATAAAAAATCCATCCAAGCCCGGAAGCAGTCTCACTGGAGACCTCCAGGTCATGGATGGATTTTTATCATTATTTTGTAAACGTCTCAATCAACTCTTTGGCATCATCATATCCCTGGCCTTCCAGTTCTTTCTGATACCACTCGTCCACGCCGTCTACTGCCTGTTTGAACGAATCGATGTCCATATTCTCATAATTGGTAATGGTTACACCATTCTCATTCTGCCAGCGGTTCAGGATTTCATCATCACCGGCGCGGTTAATCTCACGCTCGTACTGTGTTGCCAGACGACCGCACTCATCGATCACTTCCTGCTGCTCCGGTGTCATACTGTCATAAATGTCTCCGTTAATACAGAAGAACAGACAATCATAAATTGCATTCCACATCGAGCAGTACGGCTGTACTTCCTGTACGCTGGCTGCATCGATAGCAGGAAGTGGATTTTCCTGGCCTTCTACGGTTTTCTGCTGCAGGGCCGTGTAGGTCTCGGACCAGTTCATGTTGGTGGCATCGGCGCCCCAGCGTTTGTAGCACTCCATCAGCAGGTTGCTTCCTGCGACACGGATTTTCAGGTTCTTCATATCATCGACGGTTTTTACTTCCTGCTTGCTGTTGGTCAGCTGACGGAAACCGTTCTCGGCGATTCCCATGCAGTGCAGGCCGTACTCATCAAGGATCTCTTTCAATTTTTCGCCTGCCTCGCCGTCCAGTTTTGCATCCGCATCTTCTACGGAATCAAACAGGAACGGAAGGGATACGACGTTAAATCTCGGATCAAATGCAGAGTAAATCAGGTTGCTGTGCATTGAAATCTGTACCGGATCTCCATCGATCAGTGCCTGGATACCTTCGGACTGGTTTCCGTTGGTCAGCTGGTCTGCGGCATATACGTTGACTTTGATCTTGCCGCCGGTTGCTTTTTCGATCAGCTCACCGAACTTCCGGCCGCCTTCTGCCCAGGTACTGGTTTCTGTCGTGGAGCAGGTGAAGTTCCAGGTCTGCTCCGGCCAGTCGAGATCGCTTCTGTCTTCTACATCGTAGGTGCTTGCAGAAGATGTATCTTTCTTTGTAAAGGCTTCAATCAGATCTTTGGCATCGTCATAGCCCTGGCTTTCCAGTTCGTTCTGATACCAGGCATCTACACCGTCTACCGCCTGTTTAAAGGAATCGATGTCCATATCTTCGTATTTTGTGATCTTGACACCGTTCTCGTTCTGCCAGCGGTTCATGATCTCATCGTCACCGGCACGGTTGATCGCACGTTCGTAATCGACGGCTTTCTGTCCGGCCTCATCGACAACTTTCTGCTGCTCCGGGGTCAGATTGTTATAGATGTCTCCGTTAATGCAGAAGAACAGGCAGTCATAAATTGCATTCCACATGGAGCAGTACGGCTGTACTTCCTGTACGCTGGCTGCATCGATAGCCGGAAGCGGATTCTCCTGGCCTTCTACGGTTTTCTGCTGCAGGGCGGTGTAGGTCTCAGACCAGTTCATGTTGGTCGCATCGGCGCCCCAGCGTTTGTAGCACTCCATCAGCAGGTTACTTCCTGCTACACGGATTTTCAGGTTCTTCATATCATCGACGGTTTTTACTTCCTGCTTGCTGTTGGTCAGCTGACGGAAACCGTTCTCGGCGATTCCCATGCAGTGCAGGCCGTACTCATCGAGGATTGCTTTTAATTTTTCGCCTGCCTCGCCGTCCAGTTTGGCATCCGCATCTTCTACGGAATCAAACAGGAACGGAAGAGATACGACGTTAAATCTCGGGTCAAATGCAGAGTAAATCAGGTTGCTGTGCATCGAAATCTGTACCGGATCTCCGTTCATCAGTGCCTGGATTCCCTCGGACTGGTTTCCGTTGGTCAGCTGGTCTGCAGCGTATACATTGACTTTGATCTTGCCGCCGGTTGCTTTTTCCATGAGCTCGCCGAACTTGCGTCCGCCTTCTGCCCAGGTACTGTTCTCGGTGGTGGAGCAGGTAAAGTTCCAGGTCTGCTCTTCCCATCCAAGGTCACTGTAATCAGCGATATCATTGTAATCCTCATTGCCGGAGGAATTTCCTGCTGTGCTGCCATCCGCACCATCGCCACTGGAAGTATCGGAATTCGTTGCTGCAGCTACCGTTCCGGTATAAGCTCCGTCTTTTGCCAGTGCTTTTGGAAGGAACGTGGAAATCTGCGGAACATACGTAATCAGAAGCAGAACTGCTACCGATGCTGCGATCATTGGCATAACGGCTTTGGAAATCTGCTGAATGGTAACTTCCATTCCTTTTTTCAGTTTTACGGAAATGGCGACAAACAGGTTGACACCGACCGGCGGAGTTACCTGTCCGATGGCCAGGTTGACCGTTGCCACGATACCGAATGCTATCAGGTCATAGCCAAGGGCTTTGCAGACCGGAAGCATAATCGGGATGAAAATATACATGGCAGAGTTTGCATCGATAAAGCATCCTGCAATCAGGAAAATGATATTGACAATCAGAAGGAATACAAACTGGTTATGAGCAACGCTTCCAAGAAGATCCGACGCTGCCTGCGCAATACCAAACTTTGTGCAGACAAAGGAGAACAGAGAAGCACTTGCGACGATCAGCATAATTCCACCGGTTGTTTTGGCAGAATCTACCATCAGATCCCACAGGTCTTTCAGTTTGATCTCTTTATAAATAAAGATTCCGACAAACAGACCGTATACAACGGAAACGGCAGCTGCCTCGGTCGGGGTGAAAATACTTCCATAGATACCGCCAAGGATGATGACCGGCATTAAGAATCCCCAGAAAGCATCTTTAAAAGCATCCCATCTTTCTTTGGCTGTTGCTTTTTTCTGGGTCGGCTGAATGTTGTGTTTCTTTGCCTCCAGAAGAACAACGATGACAAGGGCCACACCCATCAGAATACCAGGAACGATACCTGCTGTGAACATATCGGCGATGGATACGCCTGTGATGGATGCATAAACAACGAATGCAATACTCGGCGGTATGACGATCGCAATCGAACTTGACGTCGCCATCAGGGCCGTGGAAAACGGAGCAGAAAATCCGCCTCGCTCAATCATGGCAGGGATCAGAACCATACCAAGTGCTGCTACGGTTGCCGGACCGGAACCGGAAATCGCGCCAAAGAAGCAGGCTACGATAACGCATACGATCGCGATACCGCCCTTTTTATGGCCGACGCAGGTGTCGACGAAACGAATCAGTCGTTTGGAAATGCCCGCTTTTGCCATAATGTTTCCGGACAGTACAAAGAACGGAATGGCAAGGAGCAAAAATTTACTGATACCGGAATACATATTGGTTGCTACGATGGTCAGGGATGTACCGGAGTACAGGATCGCGCAGATCGAAGACAGACCAAGGCAGATGCCAATCGGGATACCAAGGATCAGAAAAACAAAGAATGAAAGAAAAAGAATTGCACTGATCATTTTTTCTGTCCCTCCTCTTTTGCTTTTACGAATGTATCCATCAGATATTCGATCATGTGCAGCGTCATGCAGGCTGCGCCGATCGGTACGAAAGACCAGAAAATCCATTCCGGCCAGTTTAAAACGAACGTTCTCTTTCCGTTGGCAAGCTGGGTCAGTACCTTGTCCATGCCGTATTTAAACAGAACTACGGTAAAGGCAACACTAAATGCTGTGTTGACAACCAGCAGGATTCTTCTCGCCTTCGCAGAAAGACGGTCCGGCAGCAAAGAAAGATTGACCAGTTCTCCGTCACGGGCAGCAAGCGCTGCTGCGAGAAGTGTAATCAGGACAAATACCGCAACGACAAGCTCTTCGGTAAATGACCAGGACTGATGCAGTACCTTACGGGAAAGAACGTTTCCCACCGTAAGCACAACAATCAGGATCGTGGACAGCACGAGAACCAGTTTCTCAACAAATGCCAGTCCATTCATGATTTTTTTGTACACTTTCATATGTTTCCTCCCTTTTCCCGCTGTCAGGTACAATGTTCCAGCAGGATCTATTCTTTGCCAGGCTGTATTACCGGGGTGAATTTGCAGCTGACAAACAAAAAAATCCGCCCCTCAACGAGGGACGGAACTGTTCTTTTCCCGCAACCACCCTTGTCTCTTCTTTGAAACAAGCACGAATACAACGCACAAGCATACGCGGTTTCTGTAACGGGAAACTCCCGTGAAAACCTACTGGAATTCCGGCACATAGTACGATACACGGCCGATTCGTTGGGCTTTCCTTCTCCAAGATGATTTTCAATCCAGATTCGTTGCTGTCTCGCACCTTTCCGGCAGCTCTCTGAAAACGATTTGTCTGCATTTACTTTTTCTTTTCTCAGAATTTGCTTTTACACGACAGAAGCAATTTTAACGCGATTTTTGTTGATTGTCAAGAATTGGCTGGAAAAATTTGTCGATTTTTTGAAAAACCGCATTTTTTTCGGTTTCTGACCTTTTTCTTGCATCTTTTCCATATCTTTTATATAATAATCTGCGGTATCCGAAATATGCAGCCTGATTTTTCATCTCGATCTTCCAACATCAGTCCTGCTTATTCATGAAAGGATGATTTTTATGATAAAAAAACTGATTTCCTTTTTTCAAAAAGATGCAGTGCTTACCGTCTCTTTTTTTCTTGCAGTGCTTTCCTGCTTTTTCTGTCCTCCCGGTCCACAGTATCTTGGCTATCTGGATTTTCATACTCTGATCCTGCTGTTCTGTCTGATGCTGATTGTCGCGGGTCTGCGGGAATGTGGCGTATTTGACTGGCTTGGCACCAGTCTTCTCCGGCATGTAAACTCAGAACGGATGGTTGCTCTGCTTCTGATTTCCCTGTGCTTTTTCTGCAGCATGCTGATTACCAATGATGTCGCTCTGATTACCTTTGTTCCGTTTGGCATTCTGCTTCTGCGAATGTGCCATATGGAGCAGAAAAAATACTTCTTGTCACCTTTATGACCATGGCTGCAAACCTTGGCAGTATGTTTACTCCTATCGGCAATCCGCAGAACCTTTATCTGTATTCGCTTTCCGGACTTTCCCTTTTGCATTTTCTGCTTATGATGCTGCCTTATACTCTGGGTGCTGCAGTTCTTTTTCTGATCTGCATTTTTCTGTTTTTCTCCGGAAAGAAAATTTCCGTTTCCCTGGAGAAAAAAGCGATTACTCATCCGCGGCAAATCGCAGTTTTTGCAGCTCTTTTTTTCTGCTGTATTCTTACGGTTGCCAAACTTCTCCCGCATAGTATTCTGCTTCTGATCACGATTGCCGGGATCTGCCTGGTGAACCGCAGCCTTTACCGCAGAGCAGACTACTCTCTTTTGTTCACTTTTGTGTTTTTCTTTCTTTTTATTGGAAACATGAAACAAATGGCAGCGCTTCGTATTTATCTGGAACAGATGATTACCGGACACGAACGGCTTCTTTCCGTCCTCACAAGCCAGATCATCAGCAATGTTCCTGCCGCCATGCTGCTTTCCGGATATACAAAAGAAATCCCGGAACTGATTGTAGGAACCAACCTCGGCGGCCTCGGGACTTTAATTGCATCTATGGCAAGCCTGATCTCCTATCGCCAGATTACGGCCGCAGACGCTTCCTGCCGCAAAAAATATATCCTGATTTTTACTGTTTTCAATCTTGTTTTTCTTGCTATTTTGTATCAGATACGCTAAAATAAAAAGAAGATCCGGCTGTACGGGTCTTTTTTCACGGCATTTTATACCGTCTCATTATTACTGTACTTAGCATTTTATATTGAAAAAGAAAGGGTTTCATTTATGAAGATAGATCTCAGAAACGTTCCGGATGCCGAGGTTTCCGGTATTGATCTTGCAAATGTTGACATTACTGTTCCGGCGCCGGAGACAGAACCGCAGCGTCAGTATTACTTTATGGCACTTTTAAAACAGCAGCTCGTACCGGAGCGTGCAAAACAAAACGGAAAAGAGTATCTGACTGCCTGCATCACAACCTTCGGCTGCCAGATGAACGCCCGCGATTCCGAAAAACTGGAGGGAATTCTGGAAACCGTCGGCTACCACATTGTGGAGACCGAAGATGCCGATTTTGTTGTTTACAACACCTGTACCGTCCGTGAAAACGCAAATCTGCGTGTCTACGGTCGTCTTGGACAGCTTGGCAAGTACAAAAAGAAAAATCCGGGCATGATTATTTCCCTCTGCGGATGCATGATGCAGGAGCCGCTTGTTGTCGAAAAACTCAAAAAAAGCTACCATTTCGTCAACCTGATTTTCGGAACGCATAATATCTACCGCTTTGCCGAGTATCTTGTCCGCTGTATGACAGAGGACCGCATGGTGATCGATATCTGGAAAGATACCGATAAAATCGTGGAAAATCTCCCGGTTGACCGCAAATATCCGTTCAAGTCGGGTGTTAATATTATGTTCGGCTGCAATAACTTCTGCAGCTACTGTATCGTACCGTATGTGCGCGGCCGCGAACGCAGCCGGAAGCCGGAGGAAATCATCGCAGAGATCAAACGCCTCGTTGCAGACGGCGTTGTTGAAATTATGCTGCTTGGTCAGAATGTCAATTCCTACGGAAAGAATCTCGAGGAGCCGATGACGTTTGCACAGCTTCTGCGCAAGGCAAATCAGATTGAAGGGCTGAAACGCATCCGTTTCATGACCTCACATCCGAAGGATCTCTCGGAAGAACTGATCGATGCAATGCGCGACTGCGAGAAGGTCTGCCTCCATCTTCATCTTCCGCTCCAGTCCGGAAGCAGCCGTATCTTAAAACTGATGAACCGCCGTTATACCAAAGAGCAGTATCTTGACCTGGTAGACCGAATCCGCGCAAAAGTGCCGGATATTTCTCTGACAACAGATATTATCGTTGGTTTCCCTGGTGAGACCGAAGAAGATTTTCTGGAAACACTGGATGTGGTCCGCCGCGTTCGTTACGACAGCGCGTTTACCTTCCAGTATTCCAGAAGAACCGGAACACCGGCAGCTGCCATGGAAGACCAGATCCCGGCGGATGTTGTAAAAGACCGTTTTGACCGTCTTCTTGCCGAGGTCCAGGAAATTTCCCGCGAGGTAACCGCAAGACATCTTCATACCGTACAGGAAGTTCTGGTGGAAAGTATCAATGAGCAGGACGCTTCTCTTGTCACCGGCCGTATGAGCAACAATACGCTGGTTCATTTCCCGGGAGATGCTTCGATGATCGGAACGCTGCAGAACGTTTCCCTGGACGAATGCCGCGGCTTCTACTATATGGGAACGCTTGTTTAACCAAAAGACCCTGCCCGCACAGTTTTTCAGTCTTTGAAAAGACTATGTTACAAAGCTGTGCAGGCAGGGTTTTTATATATAACTTCTCCTTTTATCCTCTCACATCTGGAGTTTTCCCGGAAAGCCGCCTCTGATAAAAAAAGTAGGTAATCATAAGCATAACTCCAGCTCCGACCCATGCGGAAATTTCTGCAAATGCCACTCCGCGGAACGCAAGGCGCGGTGCTAAAAGCAGCACAACCATGACGCGCATGGCAACCTCCACAATCCCGGACACCATCGGCAGAACTGTTTTTCCCATTCCCTGGCAGGCGTTTCGGAAGACAAACAGCCAGCCAAGGGCGAACAGGGCAACTCCAGTAACCGGCAGAAAGATACAGGTATAGGAAATGACTGTCGCATCATTCAACATCAGGGATGCCAGAAGCTTCGGGCAGAAAATTTCCAGTGCTGCAAAAGGAAGATTGACAAGGACAGAAAGCACGACACCTGCCCTGACTCCCTGTTTGATCCGGTCGTATTTTCCGGCTCCATAATTTTGTCCTGTAAAAGTCAGAAGTGCAAGTCCAAGTGTTATACCCGGCTGCTCGAACAGACCGCACACCTTCATACATGCAGCATAAGCTGCGACATAAGCCGTTCCCATCTGATTGACAAAAACCTGAAGGACCATACCGCCCACCGCAGTTACAGAATTCATCACAGCTACCGGCAGGCCTTTTCCAACAAGTGCGCCAAGAAGTACACCATCTGCCCCCCAGTCTGTTTTCCGCGGAAGCAGTTCTGCGGCGCGCCGGATATATACCAAACAGTAAAGGGCAGAAACTACCTGCGCCAGGACCGTTGCAAGCGCCGCTCCAAACACGCCCATGCCAAACGGAAATACAAATAGAAGATCCAGCACAATATTGACCACCGACGAAACAATCATAGAAGCCAGCGGCACTTTACTGTTTCCGACGGACCGGAGCAGCGTCATGGCAAAGTTATTAAAAATGGTAACGGTACTGCCCGCCAGAATGGTTCCAAAATAAACCAGAGTGTCTGTCATCATATCCTCCGGTGTCTGGAGAAAGACAAACAGACGGCGCATCCAAAACAGACTGCCCACCGTAATTACAATTCCAATGGCAAGGCAGATATAAACCGACATCGCAATTTCTTTCCGCAGTTTTTCGATATCATTCGCTCCAAAGGAGTGGGAAATACAGATCCCAAGTCCTCCGGTAAGCCCCATGGCAAAGCCGAGAATCAGAAAATGTACCGAACTGGTATTTCCAACCGCTGCCAGAGCCACATCTCCGATCCCCTTTCCAACGACCATGGAATCCACAAAGCTGTAAAGCTGCTGAAAAAGATTTCCGATCAGAATCGGCAGGAAAAACTGAAAAATCAGCTTCATGCTGTTGCCCTGCGTCATATCATTTGTTGTTTTTTGCATGATGATAATCTTGTAACCTTTCCTTTCTTCATTCCTTCTTGCAAATCATATAAAATCACTATATACTAAAAGAAGTTTGTTTCCATCCACAGTCAGTATGGAACATCCACTACGAACGAAAAGTGAGACATCTATGAATAACTTATATGAATATATCGACCCCATCGCCTCTCCTTATGAGGCTTTTCTTTTTGACAGCACGCGGGACTCCCTTCCGATTCCTGCTCACTGGCACTATTATGTAGAACTTCTCTACGTTCTGAAAGGAGAAATTGAGGTTTCCCTTGATAATGTGACATCCATCGGAACGGAAGGATCTGTGATCCTTTTTCCGCCCAAATGCGTTCATTCCATCGCGCTTGCAAAGGGGTCTGTTCCGGTGCAGTATGATGTGATTAAATTTGACCCCAATCTTCTGCCCACCTGCAAGACGGATGAGCTGGATCTGCGTTCGATTCTGCACGGCATCCACACGTTCCGCTGCCCCTGTATTTTTTCTCCGGAGCAGGTACAGAAAATGGACCTTTTTCCTCTTTTTTCGGATATTCTTAAGGAATACCGGGATAAAGAGCTTGGCTATTCCATGATTCTTACAGCGGATCTTCGGAAAATCATCAGCCGTTTTGTACGGAATTGGCAGAAAAGCGGGACTTCTTTTCCGTCTCCCGGCGTGCATCCTTCCTACGAAATCAGTTTTGACCTGATTTCCGAATACATTGATTCCCATTATTTTGAAGAACTGACCGTAGAGAAACTTGCCGCCATGTGCAACATGTCGCACTCCACATTTTCCATGAATTTTTACCGCCGCTACAATATGACCTGCAAAGAATATATTACGGCAACCAGAATCAATGCGGCAGAAAATATGCTGCTTTTTTCCAGTCACGATGTTTCTTTTATTGCCAGAGAAGTCGGCTATCCGGACTGCAGCTATTTCATCCGGTGTTATAAAAAAATAAAAGGAATCACACCGAAACAGGCCAGAAAAATCCAGGCAGAAAAAAATAAATAACGTTATTTTGCAGAAAAGGGCACGCATTCATTTTGCGTGCCCTTTTTCCATGCCTTATCGTTCTGCTGTCTCGTATACGCTTCGTACGCGGTATGCGCCCGATACGCCGGTTCCCTTGGCGGTAAAGTCTGCGGTCGGCAGAATACGGAAGGTCTTTGTTCCTGCTTCCATATCAACGAAGTTATCGTCCAGGCGAAGCACACCGTTTTCGGTCTCTACGCTGACAGATTTTGCGAAGTTCTCTGCCGTTACAGTTACGGTATCGCCGTCTACCGATACAGAAAGTTTCGGATCTGCGAAATGGTAATGCTTCGGTGCACAGAACAGCGTCGATCCGGAAGATACGACGTTTCCATCGACAACCAGCTCATACGTCAGATGAACTTCCAGCGGATCCTGACCGTTGAAATCAAGATGCGGCATCCACTGTCCGCCGTAGGCCGGTGCGTTGACCTCGAAGGTTCCCTCTTTGACTACGGAAGAATCCGGACGGCGCAGAGACCATTTTACGGTTCCAACAATCGGCTCACCCGTCTCATTCGCAACGTGAAGGTCTGCACTGACATCGATTGGATGCGGCAGGGTGTTGACAAACGGTTTCTGATCGATCTCTCCATGCTCCTCACAGGAAAGCAGAACCGGTGCGAACATCTTCTTCTCTGCGTACTGCAGGGCTTTCCAGTTTCCGTAGTAATCGACGCTTGCCCAGGATGCTACCGGCCAGATATCGTTCAGCTGCCATACAACAGCACCCATGCAGGTACCACGGAAGCGGCGGAAATGCTCTACGCCGTAACGGATGGCATCTGCCTGAAGAAGCTGTGAGCAGTAAAGAAGCTCATCGAAATTCTTCGGATACAGATAGGTCTGTGAGATATAGTTCAGGATCTTTCCGTTGGCAGCCGTATTTCTCTGGTGCATTTCCATGACGCGTGAGAAGATGTTGCGGTCGCCGTCTTCCGTAAACCGTTTTACAGTCTGCAGGGACGGGAAGGACTGGAATCCGAACTCGGACAGGAAACGGTAATGGTGGGAACGATAAGCGGTAAACGGCTCGCTTCCGTGCCATACGCCCCAGTAATGGGTATCGCCGACATTTTCCGCATTGCTGTTTTCGTAATTTCCACCTGAAGACGGGGAGGATGGCCAGTAGAATTTCTCCGGATCCTCTTCTTTGACGATTTTCGGAATGATGTACTCATACAGATGGATATAATCGTAATACTGTTTCTTGGATTTCGGCCATGCCAGCATTTCATACTGTGTCTCCATCTCATTGTTTCCGCACCACAGAGCAATGCTTGCATGAGAACGAAGTCTGCGTACATTCTGACGGATTTCTGTGGAGATATTCTCCTCAAAATGATCTGACAGCTCATAGGAAGCGCAGGCAAACATGAAGTCATGCCAGATCAGAAGTCCTCTCTCATCGCAGACATCATAGAAGAAGTCATCGAGGAAGTATCCGCCGCCCCATATACGCAGGGAATTGAAGTTTGCTTCCTGTGCAGATTTTAACAGCAGATCGGTACGTTCTCTCGTCTGGCGGGTTAAAATATTATCCTCCGGAATGTAATCCGCGCCCATCGCGAAAATCTGCAGTCCGTTGATTTCATATGCAAAGTTGCGGCCTTTTACCGTCTTTGCTGCTTTATCGGTGATAATTACTTTCTTCTCACCGTTTGTCATAACCATGTTGTCGCCGTCGTCGTAATCTGGTGCCTGTCCGGTCATGTGTTCATCATAAACTTCATCTTCCATCGGATCGGTATTGACCGTGATGGTGCGAAGACCCATTTTCTTCTCCCAGGTATCCAGGGTATCCTCTGCAACAAGCGCTACCTTTACCTGATACAGTGCCTGTGCGCCGTAACCGTTCGGCCACCACAGCTCCGGATTTTCTACGGTAAGAGAAGCCTGTACACGGTTGCTGCGAAGCTCACATGTAAGACCGGTCAGATTTTTTGATGGTGCTGAATGGGTCAGCGGATCGATGCTGCCGCTTTCTGCTGTCAGAACGGTTTTTCCATCCGGAGAAGTAACCGTCATGACAATTTTTACATTTCCGTTGGTAACTCCCGGCATCCACTCGATCTCAGCATCTGCCGTCAGGCGAACAGAATCAACAACGTTTCCGTGAACCGTTTTTCCGGTTACGTGATGCTCCTGGCCTACAAATACCTGCGCCAGACGGGCTGTTTTTACTGCGAGAACGGAAGCTTCACGGAACAGTCCTGCATCTGGAAGACGCGGGCCCCAGTCCCAGCCGTACATGCACGCTGCTTTACGGATATGCGGGAATCCCGGCATTGCATCGGAGGATCCGCCAACCGGGCATTTTGTATCTTCTTCCGCAATGAATTTGGTCGGAGAATGCAGAATCACTTTTACCTGATATACGGTATCGGCTGCATCACCTGCAACAAGATCGGTAATATCGTACTCCCAGACACGGTTCATGTTGTCTGCGGAGCCGATTTTCTCTCCGTTCAGATAAACATCCGCGATCGTATCAATTCCGTCGAAATGTAAAAACAGGCGATCCGCTTTTCTGTCTTCCTCTCCGATCACGATTTCTGTCTCGTATGCGAAATCGTTCTCCATCAGTTTCAGTGCATCGAGTTCATTGTCACGATAAAACGGATCCGGGATCAGACCTTTTTCCAGAAGTGTGCCGTAAACGGTAGACGGAACCTTTGTCTCAATTGGAGTCTCCGGAATATCGTAAACATTTTTTCCAAGGACCGTTAAGGTCCAGTTGTCTTTCAGACATATTGTATGCATTACAGTATGTCCCCCTTTCTTACATAGTTTCTGCTTCTTCGCGTAGTTTCACCACGCTTTTTCTTTCTTCCTATCTTACTTCTTTTGTGCAGAAAATGGTACAAAAAAGCTCTTGAAAAATAGGAAAAATCTCCAAATGCACAAAAATTTTCGCAAAAACAGGAAAACAGTGAGACAAATTCTCAATCATCACTTTGACAGATTTGGAAAATGTGATAGAATAAAAATGTTGGCATCCCATTTAAAAATGCCGACATTATTTTTCGAAAAGAAAGATGAGGAAAAAACTATGATACCAGAAAGATTAGCTGCTCTCCGCGAAAAAATGAGAGCATACGGCGTGGACGCTTATCTGGTTCCGACCGCCGATTATCATGAATCCGAATATGTAGGAACTTACTTTAAAGCAAGAACGTATATTACCGGTTTTACCGGTTCTGCCGGAACTGCTGTGATTACGCAGGATGAAGCGTGCCTCTGGACCGACGGCCGCTACTTCGTACAGGCAGCCAAAGAGCTTGCCGGAACCGGCGTTACTTTAATGAAAATGGGCCAGGAAGGTGTTCCGACCGTAGAGGAATACCTGCAGGCAAATACAAAAGAAGGCATGACCATCGGCTTCGACGGCCGCGTTGTCAATGAGATGCTCGGTGAGACACTGGAAAAGACACTTCCGGAGCGTTTTCTCTCCTATCGAAGTGACCTGATCGGTGAAATCTGGTCCGACCGCCCAGCACTTTCTGCAGAACCGGTATGGATTCTTGATTCCAAATATACCGGCGAGTCCGCTGCTGACCGTCTTGCAAAAGTCCGCGAAAAGATGAAAGAGAACGGTGCCGAGGTACATATCCTGACCGCACTCGACGATATTGCCTGGATGCTGAACATCCGCGGAAACGATATTCCGTGCAATCCGGTTGTCCTCTCCTACCTCATTCTGACCGAAACCGAAGGCCATCTGTTTATTCAGGAAGCAACTTTAAATGATGAAGTAAAACAGTATCTTGCCGGTCTTGGTATTTCGATTCATCCATACGATGCTGTCTATGATTTCGCTGTAGGCATCACAGGAAAAACGATTCTTCTGGAGAAAGCCAAAGTCAACTACACAATCTGCCAGAGCGTCATGGGCGAAAACACGATTGTCAATGTGATGAACCCGGCTTCCTCCTTAAAGGCATTGAAAACACCAGTTGAGATGGAAAATATCCGCAAAGCCCACGTCAAAGACGGCGTTGCTGTAACCCGTTTCGTTTACTGGTTAAAGAAAAACATCGGCAAAATCCCGATGGACGAAGTTTCCGTTGCAGAGAAACTGGAATCCTTCCGAAAAGAGCAGGAAGGCTACATTGAGCCGAGTTTCGGAACCATCTCCGCTTACGGCCCGAATGCCGCTATGTGCCATTATCAGGCAACGAAAGAAGATTTCTCCGTTCTACAGCCAAAAGGCATGTACCTCGTGGATTCCGGCGGACAGTATTATGAGGGAACGACCGATATTACCAGAACAATCGTAGTTGGACCGCTGACCGAGGAAGAAAAAGAACATTTCACCATCACTGCGATGGGAACCCTTCGTCTTGGAAATGCAAAATTCCTCCACGGCTGCATCGGTATCAACCTTGATTACCTTGCAAGACAGGCATTCTGGGAGAGAGGTCTTGACTTCAATCACGGAACCGGCCACGGTGTCGGTTATCTCTTAAATGTACATGAGCGTCCAAACGGTTTCCGCTGGAAAATGGTTCCGGAGCGGATGGAAAACGCCGTTCTTGAGGAGGGCATGCTTACTTCCGATGAACCGGGTATCTATATCGAAGGAAGCCACGGCATCCGTACTGAGAACCTGATGCTCTGCCGCAAAGCAGAAAAGAACATGTACGGCCAGTTCATGTGCTTTGAGTTCGTTACCATGGTTCCGATCGATCTTGACGGTATTGACACACAGTATATGACCGAAAAAGATGTGGAACTGCTGAACAACTACCACAAAGAAGTATATGAAAAGATTTCTCCTTATCTGGAAGGAGACGAAAAAGAGTGGCTGAAAGAAGCCACCCGCCCGATTTCCAAATAAGATGCAAAAACGCTGTTCTGTGTTTTGATGATACAGAACAGCGTTTTTTATTATAATACTTTCGATAAAAATTCTTTGAGCCGGGGATGCTGCGGATTTGCGAAGAACTCCTGCGGCGTATTCTCCTCCTGAATATTTCCCTCGTTGATAAAGACCACGCGGGTTGCCACTTCTCTTGCAAAACCCATTTCATGCGTTACGACAACCATCGTCATGCCTGATTCAGCAAGTTCCTTCATAATTTCAAGAACCTCCCCTACCATTTCCGGGTCGAGTGCGGAGGTCGGCTCGTCAAACAGCATGACATCCGGGTTCATCGCAAGGGCGCGTGCAATGGCAATTCGCTGTTTCTGTCCGCCGGAAAGGCTTCCCGGATAGGCATCTGCTTTGTCCGGCAGTCCGACACGGGTCAGAAGCTCCATCGCTTTTTTCTCTGCTTCTTCCGATGTCATTAGTTTTAATGTCACCGGAGCGAGCAAGATATTTTCCTTAACGGTTTTGTGCGGAAACAGATTGAACTGCTGGAATACCATTCCGATCTTCTGACGCACATGGTCAATGTCAGTTTCCGGCGCCGTGATGTCAACGCCCTCGAAGTAAATTTTTCCGCCGGTTGGAATTTCCAGACGATTTAAGGAGCGCAGAAACGTCGATTTTCCGGAACCGGAAGGACCGATAACGGCGACAACTTCTCCCTGACGGATCTCTGTGCTGATTCCGTCTAAAACTTTATTATCCTCGAAGCTCTTCTGCAGATTTTCAACTTTAATTAATACTTTTTCGTTAGTGGTCACTCTTACGCAGTCTCCTTTCCAGTTTGCCCATGAAATAGGTCAGAATCATAACAAGAATCAGATAAAAGATCGCTGCGGAGAGAAGCGGAACCAGCGCATCGTACGTACGGCTCTGTACCAGGGTTGCTGCTTTTGTAATATCGATGGTTCCAATATAGCCGATGATGGCGGTCTCTTTCAACAGCACGATCATCTCGTTGATCAGCGCCGGAAGAACATTTTTAAACGCCTGCGGAATGATAATCAGACGCATGGTCTGTGCCGAATTTAAACCAAGGCTTCGTCCCGCTTCAGTCTGTCCTTTATCCACAGACATGATTCCGGAACGGAAGATCTCGGCAACGTACGCACCGGAGTTAATACCGAATGCAATTCCGCCGATCACGATATTGTTCAGGTTTACGGTTGCAAAAATAACGGAATAGAAAAACAGAATCTGAATCATGGACGGCGTTCCGCGGATAATCGTCAGATAGACGCGTGCCACAATGTTCAGAAGTTTTAATTTACCGGTCTGCTCGTGTGTCGAACGGATCAGCGCGATGAGAAGTCCGAGCACAACACCGATGCACAGTGCAATTACCGTGACAAGCAGCGTCGTCTTCAGACCGGTCAGCCACCACTCTGTAGCACCGTTGTCTACAAAGTAGCGGTTAAACTGATGCTGTAAATTTTCCATAGAATACATCTCTCCTTTGTGGTTTCATTTCCTGCAAAAAGAGCGGCTGCACCATTTTGCCTGGCGGACAGCCGCTCTTTTTCCTCTTATTAGATTACTTTCTTACAATAACAACCTGCGTTGCATTTGCGTAAGTATCGGTGAAATCAACACTCTCCTCACGCTCCGGAGTAACGGTCATTCCGGCTGCGCCGAAATCTGCTTTTCCACTGTTGACAGATGCAAGGATGGTTTCAAATGACATATCCTCGATTTTCAGCTCATAACCAAGCTTGTCGCAGATTGCTTTGGAAATGTCGGCATCGATACCAACGATATCATTTCCCTCTTTGTACTCCCACGGCTCGAACTCTGCGTTGGTTGCCATGGTAAGCGTTCCCTTGGAGTGGTCTGCGTCTGCCGGGGATTCATACGGATGCTGTCCGACTTCATCACCAATGTAGTTGCTCATGATCTCATCAAGAGTTCCGTCCTCTTTCAGCTCTGCCAATGCAGTGTTGAACTCGTCTCTTAACTCATTTCCTTTTTTGAAGCACATCGCGTACTCTTCGGTATCAAAAATGCCTTCTACAATTTTCAGATCATCGTTTGCTGCAACGAATTTTTCTGCCGGCAGGGAATCGATGACAACACAGTCAATCTTTCCGTTTTTCAGTGCCTGAATAGCATCGGCGCCTTTGTTGTAACGCTGCATCTGGGAATCTGCATTAACGGCATCGCTCGCCTGAGAATCACCTGTTGTTCCGGTCTGTACACCAATCTTCAGATCTGCCAGATCCTCTACGGATGTTACTTCTACTTTCTTTGCGGTAGATGCAGAACTTCCGCATCCTGCCATCGAAACAGCAAACAAAACGGACATTGCAAGTGCTGTTGCTTTTTTTGCAAAATTCATTTTCATAATAATCTCCTTCTCTCCTCATGTGATGTATATTTATTCACTTTCTCTTATTATAACAGCATCTTTCTGAAATGCAAGGAAAAACGGAAAAAAAGCAACAGAAATACAAAAGACAGCCCGGGGGTTCTTCCATGGCTGTCTTTCCGTTTTTGTATTTAGTCCGTATTTTTTCCGTCTGCTGCTGTGCAGCGCAGGATCCGCTGAATGCTCTTTTCCGATAAAGCATATTCCTCTGCGAGTTCGGAAACTCTGCTTCCATTTTGATGTTTCTCGCAAATTCCTTCATTGTGATATCTGGTTGTTCTTGTACAAGTTCCAGAATATCGTGGTGCTGTTTTTCTGTAAGAATTGTTTTCCGGCCTCTCAGCTGCGTTCTGGTCTCATAACTGCCAGTGCGTGCACGCTCTTCTATAAGGCGGTATACGGTGCTTTCATTTACTGAAAAATATTTTGCAATTTCCCTGGCATTATGAGTTTTATCCCAGGCCTCCAATACCAGTTTTCTAGCTTCATTTGTAAAGGGACTGCATTATTTAAGAGGTTTGTTATAATTGCTTTTCATCCATTCTTCATAAAAATTGCTGCAAGGGCAATCCATTCAGCAAGATCTATCACATTCAAACCAGATAGTTACTCACATACACAATACCTCTTTCCAGACTCCCCGGACTTCCGCGGAATGCCCACGCTGCGGCATCACTCGCCAGAAGAACGGCACAGGAAAGCTGCACCAGAAGCATCCGGTATTTTTTCTTTTTCTGATCCATATCCCTGCTCAAAACCATACAGAGGGCCGCAATATTTGTTTTGTCCTTCCTAAAACAGCAAAAGAAAACCCTCTCATACCGCCTTTCTCTGCGTATATGAGAGGGTTCCTGTTCTTACGCCTGTCCCAGTACGTGGTCGGAAATTCTTCCGTAGACGGAGATCAGGTAGAGGCCGCAGATGCCGACAACCGCGTAGATGATGCGGCTCAGCCACGTCATGTTTCCGAAGATCAGGGCGACGAGGTCGAGGCGGAAGAATCCGATCAAGCCCCAGTTGACGGCTCCGATGATTGCAACGGTGAGTGCGGTGTAATCCAGTCCTTTCATGTAAAGAAACCTCCTTTTTCCGGATTTTGTATCGTCTTTTTATCTCTTCCGGTTTCTTTATAAAGAATTTCCCAAAAGGAGGCAGATTATGCATTTTCTTTGATTTTTCGGGCAGAAAAATGGAGACCATTTCCAGGCCTCCATTCGTGCAATTTTGTTTTCTTTATTCAGACAGCAGCTTCTGCAGCAGCTCTCCTGCTGCTGCCGGGTTGGCTTTGCCTTTCATTTCTTTCATGACCTGGCCGACCAGAAATCCGAGGACTTTTGTCTTTCCGGATTTGTACTGCTCTACCGGGCCAGGGTTGTTTTCCAGAACTTTTCTCGCAGTTTCTTCCAGAAGGCCGGTGTCGTTTACGGTTTTCAGTCCGTGCTCCTCGACGTATGCTTCCGGATCGACATCCTCTGCAAAGATCTGCTCAAATACCTCTTTTGCCACCTGGTTGTTGACCGATCCGGCTTCTGCCAGTTCGATCAGGGATGCCAGATGCTTCGGTGAAAACTGCAGATCCTCCGGCTCCTGGCCGTTCTCCTTTAAGAGACGTAAGGTCTCGCCCATCAGCCAGTTTGCCACTTTTTTCGGTTTGCCGCAGAGCGCCGTCGTCTCCTCAAAGAGATCGGACAGCTTCTTGGAACCGGTCAGAATGCCCGCATCGTACTGCGGCAGTCCGTACTGCTCCACGTAGCGTGCCTGTTTTTCCGGCTGGAATTCCGGCATGGATTTCACAATGCGGTCGATCCACTCGTCGGAAATGTGCACCGGCGGCAGATCCGGGTCCGGGAAGTAGCGGTAATCCTTCGCATCCTCTTTCGAACGCATCGCGTAGGAATACTCTTTGTTGTCGTCCCAGCGGCGGGTCTCCTGGACAACGGCTTTTCCTTCCTCGATCAGCTCGATCTGTCTTGCACGCTCTCCCTCGATCGCTCTTCCGATTGCCTTAAAGGAGTTCAGGTTCTTCATCTCGGTACGTGTTCCGAATTTCTCACTTCCAACCTCACGGACCGAAAGGTTGACATCGGCACGCATCGAGCCCTCCTGCAGTTTGCAGTCGGATGCGCCGAGATACTGAATCATCATACGCAGTTTTTCCAGATAAGCGATAACCTCTTCCGCAGAGCGCATATCCGGCTCGGATACAATCTCGATCAGCGGAACGCCGCTTCGGTTGTAGTCGACGAGCGAGCAATCCTCCCACTCATCGTGGATCAGCTTTCCGGCATCCTCCTCCATGTGGATCTCATGAATGCCGATTTTCTTCTTTCCCGCTGCGGTGTCAATCTCGACATATCCATCGTGGCAGATCGGCAGATACAGCTGGGAAATCTGATAGTTCTGCGGGTTGTCCGGGTAGAAATAGTTCTTCCGGTCGAATTTGCAGAGCTGGTTGATTTTGCAGTTTGCAGCCAGTCCGACGCGCAGGGCGTAATCGACAACCTTCTTATTTAATACCGGAAGGGATCCCGGCATACCAGTGCAGACCGGGCAGGTGTGGGTGTTCGGCGCACCGCCGAATGCGGTAGAGCAGCCGCAGAAAATTTTTGTTCTCGTCGCAAGCTCCACATGTACTTCAAGTCCGATGACGGTTTCATACTGTTTTGACATTGTTTTGCTTCCTCCTTACCATTTTTCTGGCTGCCCGAATGCACCGCGTACCTGCTCATAGGTGTATGCTGCACGGAACAGTTTTTTCTCTGAGAAACAGTCGCCGATAAGCTGCATGCCGATCGGAAGCCCCTTGTCATCCATGCCGCACGGAACGGTGATGCCCGGAAGGCCGGCGAGGTTGACGGATACGGTGTAAATATCGCCCAGATACATCTGCAGCGGATCGGAAAGCGATTCCCCGAGACGCGGTGCGGTCGATGGTGCTGCCGGGCTTAAAATCATATCGTATTTTTCAAATGCGCGGTCAAACTCTTTTTTAATCAGGGCTTTCGTGCGCAGTGCTTTCAGATAATACGCATCGTAGTAACCGGAGCTTAAGACGAAGCTTCCCAGCATAATCCGTCGTTTCACCTCCGGACCGAAGCCCTCAGAACGGCTCTTCTTATACATATCGTGGAGTCCTTCGTACTCTTTGGCACGGAAGCCGTATTTCACGCCGTCGAAGCGTTCCAGGTTGGAGCTTGCCTCAGCGGATGCAATAACGTAGTAAGCCGGAATGGCATAATCAATGAGGTCGAGATCGAAATACTCTACTTCTGCTCCGCGTGCCTTCAGGACATCGGCAGCTTTTAAAATGGATTCCTTCACCTGCGGATCCAGGCCTTCGCCGAAGCAGCTGTTCGGAATACCGATTTTCAGATCGGAGACATCTTCTTTTAAAGCGCTCATGAAATCGTAATCGTCGCGTTTCATCGATGTCGCATCTTTTGCATCATACGAAGCGACCGTCTGCAGCAGTGCTGCACAGTCTGTTACATCCTTTGCGACCGGTCCGATCTGGTCGAGGGAGGAACCATAAGCGATCAGTCCGTAACGGGAAACGGTGCCGTACGTCGGTTTCATGCCGGTTACGCCGCAGAAGGAACTCGGCTGACGGATCGATCCGCCGGTATCGGAGCCAAGTGCCATCGGTACTTCTCCTGCTGCAACGGCTGCGCAGGAACCGCCGGAGGAACCGCCTGGAACGTGTTCGGTGTTCCATGGATTTTTCGTCACGCCGTACGCGGAAGTCTCTGTCGTACTTCCCATCGCAAACTCATCCATGTTTGTCTTTCCGATGATAACGGCTCCCGCCTCTTCGAGCCGTGTGATAACCTCTGCATCGTACGTCGGAACAAAGTTCTGCAGGATCTTTGACGCACACGTCGTCGCAAGACCTTTCGTACAGATGTTGTCCTTGACCGCAATCGGAACGCCGGCCAGCGGACCGGTGAGCTCTCCTGCGTCAATTTTCTTCTGCACTTCTGCCGCGCGTGCTCTTGCACCCTCTTCATCCACAAGAAGGAATGCGTGAATTGATTCTTCCGATGCTTTGACTGCCGCAAGAGACGCTTCTACAGCGTCCGCTACAGTGATCTTTCCTTCTTTGATTGCGGCAGAAAGCTGTACTGCTGTCATATCTTTGATTTCCATATCAATCTCCTCCTGCTATTCTACCGTTTTCGGAACCTTGTACTGGCCCTCTTTGACTTCCGGTGCATTGGCAAGCATTGCATCGCGGTCGTCGCCATTGGTTACTTCATCCTCGCGGAATACATTTCCCATCTCGAAAATGTGGGTCATCGGCTCGACCTTGCTGGTGTCGAGCTCGTTTAATTTATCTACATAATCCAGCATTTTCTGCATATCCTGCCGTGCGGATTCTTTTTCCTCATCCTTTAATTCCAGCTTTGCCAGGATGCCGACATATTCCATCGTTTCATCTGAAATCACATTTGCCATTTCACTCATTCTCCTTTTTTATTTTCCAGCAGGATCCGCTTACGGCTCCAGTCTTGTAAGATCACGCGGGAACAGCGTTGTCTCGCGGACGTTGTCCTCACCGATCAGCTTCATGGTCAGACGCTCCAGACCGATGCCAAGACCTCCGTGCGGCGGCATACCGTGTTTGAAAGCACTCAAGTACTGCTCCATGCCCTCTTCTGTCATGCCGCGGGCTGCGATCTTTTCAGAGAGCATCTTGTAATCGTGGATACGCTGGCCTCCGGTTGTAATCTCCAGACCGTGGAACAGCAGGTCGAAGCTCTTTGTGTATCTCTTATCCTCCGGGTCGTCCATCGCATAGAACGGTCTCTTTTTCGACGGATATTCGGTGACGAACACGAAGTCTGCGTCGTACTCCTCTTTGAAATACTGGCCGATCAGAAGCTCCTCCTCTGGCTCAAGGTCGAACGGGTTGCGGATCTTTCGGTTGTATTTCTCGGCTACCAGCTCTTTCGCTTTCGTGAACGGTACAGTTGGGATTTCTTCTGTCTTTGGAAGCATAACTTTCAGGATCTCCAGCTCTTTTGCGTAATCCTTTTTAAGAAGCTCCACCATGTACTGTAAAAATCCGGTTTCCATTGCCATGATGTCGGTGTAATCCTCGATGTAGCCCATCTCAAAGTCAAGGCTGGTATACTCGTTCAGATGACGTTTCGTGTTGTGTTTCTCTGCACGGAAAACCGGTCCAACTTCAAAGACACGGTCAAACACGCCGACGAGCATCTGTTTGTAGAACTGCGGGCTCTGTGCCAGGACAGCCGGGCGGTGGAAATATTCCAGCTTGAAGATGTTTGCGCCGCCCTCAGCGCCTTTCGCGCCGATCTTCGGTGTATGGATTTCGGTGAATCCCTGGGAATGAAGGAAATCACGGAACGCCCGTACCACGCCTTCCTGGATGCGGAATTTTGCACGCTCTCTGACGTTTCGAAGAGCGATCGGCCGCATGTTCAGCATTGCTTCAAGGGAGGTGTTCATTTTCCATTTGTTGACTGCGAGCGGCATTGGCTCGGTCGGCTCGGAAAGAACGGTGATGGTCTGCAGCCTGACTTCGACGCCGCCCGGTGCGCGGTCCTCTTTTTTGACCGTTCCGGTTACGGCAACTGCCGATTCCTCTTTCAGATCTTTCAGCGGGAAGTCAACGCTTCCTTCTTCGTACACACACTGAACGAGTCCCTCGCTCTTTCTTAAGATGACAAAGGCAACCTCGCCCATGTCACGGATGATGTGTACGGCTCCTTCGAGTTTTACTTCTGTGCCTTCCGGTGTCTCCAGCAGAGTTTTTACGGAGATGTCTTCTTTTTTCTTTACGCCTGTCATAAATTCCATGTCTTGTTCTCCTCTCTTTCTCGCCTGTCCCGGATTGCTTTTTCAAATAAAAAAGTCCCGGAACAGTTTTTTAACTACTGTTCCGGGACGGGATATTTTATGTTCCCGCGGTACCACCCGCATTGCGTTTTTCTCTCCGGTTTTCCGGGGGAAAACGCCCACTCATTTATACTTAACGCGTATCACGGATCTGCCTACTTGATTTCCTGTTCGGATCTCATGTTCAGCAGACCGGCTCCGGAATGTTCCCCATTGTATGTTTCCTCCATGCTGATGCTCTCAGTCGGTGACATCGGCTTCCTGTCAGATTCCGCATACGGAGTTTCCTTCACTGCCTTTTTCATACTGTGCATTATAGCACAGCAGTTTTGCATTTGTAAACACCTAATTTTTACGGATTTTATATAAATTCTAATGCATTTTTCATGAATTTTATCTATACAAAATTATTTTTTCGCGTGTTTATAAAATTGCGCAGAAATTCCGTTTTATTGGTATTTCTCACACAATTTACAGTTTTTTGATTCTCTCCACTGCCTCTACTGTATTCTCATACGTACCGAATGCAGTCAGACGGAAGTAGCCTTCTCCGCTCGGGCCGAAGCCTGATCCTGGTGTTCCGACTACGTTTGCGTCTGCAAGCAGGTGATCAAAGAACTCCCAGGAAGTCATATTTCCCGGTGTTTTCAGCCAGATATACGGAGCGTTGACGCCGCCGGATACGGTGTAGCCTGCGCCCTTTAATCCGTCGTAGATGACTTTTGCGTTCTTCATGTAGTAAGCAACCTGCTCTTTTAACTGTGCTTTTCCTTCCGGAGAGTAAACAGCCTCGCCGGCTCTCTGGATGATGTACGGAGCTCCGTTGTATTTCGTTCCGTGACGGCGTGCCCACAGGCTGTGCAGAGTCACATCGCCGGATTTGATGTCTTTCGGGATAACGGTGAATCCAAGACGCATACCGGTAAAGCCTGCGTTCTTGGAGAAGCTGCGCATTTCGATGGCACATGTTCTTGCACCCTCGCACTCATAGATGGAATGCGGAATGTCTTTTTCTGAGATATATGCCTCGTATGCAGCATCATACAGGATGATGGCTCCTACTTTATTTGCATAATCAACCCATTTCTGCAGCTCGGCTTTGGAAACCATAGCGCCGGTCGGGTTGTTCGGGAAGCACAGATAAATCAGATCCGGGGTTTCTTTCGGGAGCTCCGGGGTGAAGTTGTTTTCTGCGGTACACGGCATGTAAATCACATTCGTGAAACGCTCGGTTGCTGCGTCGTAGTCACCGGCACGGCCTGCCATTACGTTGGAGTCTACATAAACCGGATAAACCGGGTCGCATACAGCGATCTTGTTGTCCAGGCTGAAGATCTCCTGAATGTTGCTGCAGTCGCATTTTGCGCCGTCCGATACAAAAATTTCATCAGATGAGATATCGCATCCTCTGTCCTGATAATCATTTTTTGCGATGGTATCGCGAAGGAAAGCATATCCAAGATCTGGTGCATATCCGTGGAAGGTCTCTGCGTGTCCCATCTCATCCACTGCTCCGTGCAGCTTTTCAATGATCGCCGGTGCGATCGGCTGGGTTACGTCGCCGATTCCAAGACGGATGATTTTCGCGTCCGGATTTGCCTCGGTGTAAGCTGCAACTTTTTTTGCAATGGTGGAAAACAGATAGCTTCCCGGCAATTTCAGATAATTGTCATTGATTTTGAACATTATTATGTCGCTCCTTTTCACTTTTTCTTACTCTGTCAAAAGCGTCAGCACCATCTGTGCCGTTTCAACCAGATTGGTGCCGCTGTCCATGCTGCATTTCTGCATGTAGCGATGGGCCTCCGACTCGGTCATGTGATTTCGTTCGATCAGAAGGCTTTTTGCACGATCGATGATGTGCTGTTCCTCGGCGCTGCGCACCTTGGGCTTTGCCCGCTCTTTCTTTCTGCGCCGTGCCGCACTCTGCAGCATCATCTCCAGTGTATTGACCAGCTCGTACACGGAAAGCGGCATCGTAACCGCCATGATTCCGGTTCCCTCCACCGCACTTAATGCGCGGCTCGATGCAATCAGAAGCATCTGGAAGCCGGACGGCATACACTCATTCAGATCCGTAAAAAACATATCCGGGAGCTTGTAGCCGCAGATGACGATACCGCCGTTTAAGTTGTTCATCTCTCCGAGCGCCGCTGCCGCTGTCGAACAGACAGCATCGATTTCATATCCTCTTTTTGCCAGAATATCCCGGATGCGCTTTCCATCTTCTATTTTGGGAAGTACTATCACTATGCTGCTCATGCATTTTCAGGCCCCTTCGTCGTCTAAATACGGTACAGATATTTCTCGGTCTCCCAGTCGGATACCTGGCGGAGATACTCATGCCACTCTTCTTCTTTGGCATTGATATATCCATTCACAAATTCCTGGCCGAGTACCTGACACAGAAAATCGTCTTTCTTTAACTCTGCGACCGCTTCTCCAAGGCTTCCCGGGAGAAGGGTGATCTGCATCGCGTTTCGTTCTTCTTCTGTCAGATCGGAAATATTGCGGTCCACCGGGGACGGCGGAACGATTTTCTGTTTGATACCGTCAAGTCCTGCTGCCATGCAGACAGCAAGTGCCAGGTACGGATTGGCTGCCGAATCCGGGCATCGAAGCTCAATGGCCATGATACCGTCTCCCGTCAGCGGAATGCGGATCAGCGGGCTTCTGTTCTTTGCAGACCATGCCACGTAGATCGGTGCACCGTATCCCGGTGTCAGACGTTTGTAGGAATTTACAAGCGGATTGGTAATCGCTGCGATTCCGCTGATGTGTTTCATCAGTCCGCCCATAAAGTAATATGCCTCTTTGCTGAGCCCGTATTCATCGGATTTGTCGGCAAACACATCTTTTCCCTCCTGAAACAGGGAGAAGGAAAGATGAAGACCCGATCCGTGAACTCCGGTTTTTGGTTTTGGCATAAAGGTTGCGTGAAGGCCATGACGTTTTGCAATCGTACGGATAGCAAATTTGGCAGTCATCAGCTGATCTGCCGTCCGAAGTGCTGCAGCCGGACAGAAATCCAGTTCGTGCTGGCCTGCCGCTACCTCGTGGAAGGAAGACTCAACGTCGATTCCCATTTCTTCGAGGGTCAGCACCATATCGCGCCGCGCGTTTTCTCCCAGGTCCAGCGGTCCAAGATCCAGATAACCGCCTTTGTCGTGCGTTACACTTGTTGCTCCGCCGTCCTCATCGGTGTGGAACAGGAAAAATTCACACTCCGGTGAGATTTCAAACTCATAGCCCATCGCTTTCGCTTCGGAAATTACCTTCTGAAGGATGGTTCGGGAACTCTTTGCATAAAGATTCCCCTCTCTATCATACACATCACAGATCAATCTTGCAACCTTTCCTTGCTGCGGACGCCACGGAAGTATTGCAAAGGTGTCGAGATCCGGGTGCAGAAACATGTCTGCTTCCTCGATGGTGACAAATCCTTCGAACGAAGAGCCATCGAAAACGCACTGATTATTCAGGGCTTTTTCCAGCTGTCCGGCGGTGATGGCCATATTTTTCATCATTCCAAACATATCGGTAAACTGCAGGCGGATAAATTCAACATCTTCTTCCTCCGCCATCTGAAGGATCGCTTCCTTCGTATACTTTGCCATATCGATTCTCTCCTTTATCAAAGACGATTCTAAACGAAAAGGGTGCTTTCACGCGGCAGGGCAGAAAGACACCTTGCGTAAAAACACCCTTGTTTTGGGCATATTATAGCAGTTTTTCGCGTGTTTTGTCAAGAAAAACTTAGAGATTCGTGTATCCCATCAGGGATTCATCGACTGCCTTTGCTGCCTCGCGTCCCTCGCGGATCGCCCATACGACCAGGGACTGGCCGCGGTGCATATCGCCTGCGGTGAAGACATTTTCTTTTGTTGTCTGGTATTTTCCGTCATCTGTCTTCACGTTGGTGCGCTGGTTGACTTCCACTTTAAATGCATCGGTCACATATTTCTGGGATCCTAAAAAGCCTGCTGCAATAAGAACGAGATCTGCCGGGAGAATCTCTTCGGTTCCCTCAACCGGAACCATCATCATGCGGCCGGATTTCTCATCTTTTTTCGGTGTCAGTTTTACGGTCTTGATCTGGCAGACTTCACCTTTTTTGTTTTTGATAAATTCCGTTACGGTTGTCTGGTAAATCCGCGGATCATGGCCGAATACGGCGATTGCCTCTTCCTGGCCGTAATCCGTCTTGCAGATCTTCGGCCACTCCGGCCACGGATTGTTCTCGGCACGCTGATCCGGTGCTTTCGGCATCATCTCAAGCTGTGTCACAGATTTGGCACCGAGACGGATGGAAGTTCCGACACAGTCATTACCGGTGTCGCCGCCTCCGATGACAACAACGTGTTTGCCCTTGGCATCGATGTAGGCATGATCCTCAAAATTGGAATCCAGAAGACTCTTCGTTACGGAAGTCAGGAAATCGACAGCAAAGTAGATGCCCTTTGCATCTCTTCCCTCTGCCTTGATATCTCTTGGATTTGCCGCACCGCAGCAGAGCAGGACACGGTCAAATTCTTTTAAGAGTTTGTCAGCTTTTACATCTTTTCCGATATCAGCATTCGTCACAAACTCGATGCCCTCGGCCTTCATCAGATCCACACGGCGGTCGATGACGCTCTTATCGAGTTTCATGTTCGGAATACCGTAGCGTAAAAGTCCGCCCACGCGGTCGCGGCGTTCAAAGACCGTAACAGAATGGCCGCGGCGGTTGAGCTGCATCGCTGCTGCAAGGCCGGAAGGACCGCTTCCTACAATGGCAACGCGTTTTCCGGTGCGCACTTTCGGCGGCTGCGGCGTAATCAGGCCGGTTGCCCATGCGTTTTCGATGATCGCGCGTTCATTTTCCTTCGTGCAGACCGGGTCTCCGTTTACGTTGCATGTACAGGCTGCTTCGCAGAGTGCCGGGCAGACACGGGAGGTAAATTCCGGAAAACAGTTTGTCTTGGTGAGGCGGCGGTATGCCTGCTCATAGTTTCCAAGATACACAAGGTCATTCCACTCCGGAACGAGGTTCTGCAGCGGACAGCCGGAGGCCATTCCCGCAATCATGGTTCCCGCCTGGCAGAACGGTACACCGCATGCCATACAGCGGGCAGCCTGCATCTGCTGTTCCTTTTTCGGGAGCTGCAGATGAAATTCCTTAAAGTTTTTGATACGCTCAAGCGGGGCAACGGTGTTTCCCGTCTTGCGCTGATATTCCATAAATCCAGTTGGCTTACCCATAATTCTTCTTCCTCCTACTTACGCATGCTTTCGTAAAATGCTTCAATCTGTGCCTGTTCGCTGCTAAGGCCCTTGTCTTCCATCTGGGCACTCAGCATCATCATGCGCTTATAGTCATTCGGAATGATCTTCTTGAATTTCGGCAGATATTCGTCAAAGTGTGTGAGAATTTCTTTACCTTTTTCAGAGCCGGTGTGTGCGACGTGTTTTTCAATCATGTTTTTCAGCTCTGCAATATCGTATTTGCTTTCTACCAGTTCAATCGAAATCATTTCCTTGTTCAAATTGCGGTACAGGTTGCTCTTTTCATCCAGGACATAAGCGATACCGCCGCTCATGCCGGCTGCAAAGTTCTTTCCGGTTGCGCCGAGGACAACGACACGGCCGCCGGTCATATACTCGCATCCATGCTCACCGACACCCTCGACAACGGCGTAAGCACCGGAGTTTCTGACACAGAAACGCTCTCCTGCGATACCGTTGATGTACGCCTCACCGCTCGTTGCGCCGTAGAGGGCAACGTTTCCGACGATGATGTTTTCTTCCGGTTTATACTTTCTTGCTTTCGGCGGGTAGACAACCAGTTTTCCGCCGGAGAGGCCTTTTCCGAAGTAATCGTTCGAATCGCCCTCAAGTTCCAGGGTCAGTCCTTTTGGAATAAATGCTCCGAAGCTCTGTCCGCCGGCACCCTTGCACTGTACGGTGTACGTATCCGGCTCCAGAGAGGTGCCGAATTTTCTGGTGATCTCGGCACCAAGAATCGTTCCCACGGTACGATCGGTGTTGGTGATCTCGACTTTGACGGTCTTCTTCTCTTTCTTATCCATTGCCGGACCGAATTTCTTTAAGAGTACCTTCTCATCCAGGGTTGCGCCAAGTTTGAAGTCGTAAACATCTTTCGGATCGAACGTTACCTTCTCGCCTGCTTTTGCAAACGGATTGTTCAGGATCTGGCTTAAGTCTACGCGGTCTGCGTGCTCGTTCGTCACTTTATCATTTCTCTTTAAGAGGTCGGAACGGCCGACCATCTCGTCAACGGTGCGGAAGCCAAGTTTTGCCATGTATTCCCGCATCTCTTCTGCGATGAAGTGCATGAAGTTGATGACGTACTCCGGTTTGCCGCGGAAACGTTTGCGCAGCTCCGGGTTCTGGGTTGCAATACCCATCGGGCAGGTATCGAGGTTGCAGACACGCATCATAACGCATCCCATCGTTACAAGCGGTGCGGTCGCAAAACCGAATTCCTCGGCGCCAAGGAGTGCTGCAATCACAACGTCACGGCCGCTCATCAGCTTACCATCAGTCTCGATCATGACACGGTTGCGGAGGCCGTTTTTGATCAGCGTCTGATGGGTCTCGGCAAGGCCTAACTCCCATGGAAGTCCTGCATTGTGGATGGAACTTCTCGGTGCTGCTCCCGTTCCTCCATCATATCCGGAAATCAGGATAACCTGTGCTCCGGCTTTTGCAACACCTGCTGCGACAGTACCAACACCTGCTTCGGATACCAGTTTAACGGAGATTCTTGCATTCACATTCGAGTTTTTCAGGTCATAAATCAGCTGTGCAAGGTCCTCGATGGAGTAGATGTCGTGGTGCGGCGGCGGGGAAATCAGGGATACACCCGGTGTGGAGTGACGTGTTTTTGCAATCCACGGATAAACCTTTCCGGCCGGTAAGTGGCCGCCCTCGCCCGGTTTTGCACCCTGGGCCATCTTGATCTGGATCTCTTTTGCACTGACAAGGTATTTGCTGGTAACGCCGAACCGGCCAGATGCTACCTGTTTGATTGCGGAACATCTCTCCGGAGACTCAAGACGGTCATCACTCTCGCCGCCCTCACCGGTGTTGGATTTTCCGTGCAGACGGTTCATGGCAATCGCCAGTGTCTCATGTGCCTCCTGGGAAATGGAACCGTAGGACATCGCACCGGTTTTGAACCGCTTTACAATGGAATCTACACTCTCAACCTCTTCGAGCGGAACGCCCTGTTCCGGGTAATCGAAGTCCATCAGACTTCGCAGATAACCGCTCTCCTCGCTGTCAACCATGGCAGTGTACTCTTTGAATATCCTGTAGTCACCACGTCTTGTAGACTCCTGCAGGGTATGGATGGTACGGGGATTGTAGCGGTGCTCCTCACCCTGACTTCTCGATTTATGACGTCCGAGACTGTCCAGCGTCAGATCCGTCGTCAGTTCCAGCGGATCAAATGCCTGAGAATGACGCTCATCAACGTCTTTTGCAATGTCTTCTAGTGTAATACCGCCGACACGGCTGACCGTACCAGTGAAGTATTTGTCGATTACATCCTCAGAGATACCGATAGCTTCGAAGATCTGGGAACCCTGATACGACTGAATCGTCGAGATACCCATCTTCGCCGCGATTTTTACGATGCCGGAAATGACAGCATGGTTGTAATCTTCAACGGCTGCATAGTAATCTTTCTTAATCATGCCCTCTTCGATCAGCTCATGGATCGTGTCGAGTGCCAGATACGGGTTGATTGCGCAGGCGCCATATCCGAGCAGTGTTGCAAAGTGGTGTACCTCACGCGGCTCGCCGGACTCCAGAATGATCGCAAGGGAAGTTCTCTTTTTCGTCTTTACCAGGTGCTGATGAACCGCAGATACCGCAAGCAGAGACGGGATTGCCACATGGTTCTCATCGACACCGCGGTCTGAGAGAATCAGGATGTTGGCTCCTGCCCGGTGTGCACGGTCAACTTCAACGAACAGACGGTCCATCGCACGGTCAAGCGGTGCACTCTTGTAGTAGGTAATCGGAACGGTCATGACCTTGAACCCTTCCACCTTCATGTTTTTAATCTTCAGCAGATCCGTATTGGTCAGGATCGGATTGTTGATCTTTAACACCTGGCAGTTCTTCGGTTCCTCTTCCAGCAGGTTTCCGTCACGTCCGACGTAAACACTTGTGGAGGTAACGATTTCCTCACGGATGCAGTCGATCGGCGGGTTGGTTACCTGTGCAAAGAGCTGTTTGAAATAATTGAACAGCGGCTGATGCTCATGAGAGAGAACTGCAAGCGGGGTATCGATACCCATCGAAGCGGTTGCCTCGACACCGTTTAATGCCATCTTTCCGATGGAGGAACGGTACTCTTCGTATGTGTAACCGAACGCTTTCTGCAGACGCATCCGCTCTTCCTTCGTATATTCTTCAACCGGCAGATTCGGGATTTTGATATCCTTTAACTGTACCAGATAGCTGTCAAGCCATTCACCGTACGGCTGCTTCAGAGCGTAATACTCTTTTACTTCCTCGTCGTTCAGCACCTTGCCCTGTACTGTATTGACCAGAAGCATTTTGCCCGGATGGAGACGTTCTTTTAAGACAATCTTTTCTTCCGGAACTTCCAGAACACCGACCTCTGAGGAGAGAATCAGGAATCCGTCGTTGGTGATGTAGTAACGGGAAGGACGAAGACCGTTGCGGTCCAGAACGGCTCCCATCACATCGCCGTCGGAGAACAGGATCGATGCCGGTCCGTCCCACGGCTCCATCATCGTTGCATAATACTGATAGAAATCACGTTTTTCCTGGGAAATCGTGTCGTTGTTTGCCCATGGCTCCGGAATCGTAATCATAACGGCCAGCGGAAGATCCATGCCGCTCATGGTCAGAAATTCCAGTGTATTGTCGAGCATCGCGGAGTCAGAACCCTGTGTGTTGACAACCGGCAGCACTTTATGAAGTTCATCCTGCAGCATCGGGGAAGACATCGTCTCCTCACGGGCCAGCATCTTGTCAGCATTTCCGCGGATGGTGTTGATCTCACCGTTGTGTACGATGAAACGGTTCGGATGTGCTCTTTCCCAGCTCGGGTTGGTGTTTGTACTGAACCGTGAATGCACCATGGCGATTGCAGATTCATAATCGACATCCTGCAGATCGCGGAAGAAGGTGCGGAGCTGTCCTACGAGGAACATACCTTTGTATACGATGGTACGGCTGGAAAGAGATGGCACGTAGGTGTTGTCGTTGCTCTGTTCGAAAACACGGCGTACGACGTACAGACGGCGGTCGAAAGCGATTCCCTTTTCCACATCCTCCGGTTTTTTGATGAATGCCTGCATGATGTACGGCATACACTCTCTTGCTTTATGTCCAAGCACATCCGGAACGGTCGGCACGGTCCTCCATCCAAGGAGTTCCAGTCCCTCTTTTTCCACGATAATCTCAAACATTTTCTTTGCCTGGTTTCGTTTCAGCTCATTTTGTGGGAAAAAGAACATGCCTACGCCGTATTCTCGTTCTCCGCCTAATGAAAAACCGAGGGTCGAACAGGCTTTGGAAAAGAATTTGTGCGATATCTGCAACAAGATTCCTACTCCGTCTCCTGTTTTACCCTCGGCGTCTTTGCCGGCTCTATGTTCAAGATTTTCTACGATTTTTAATGCGTTTTCTACGGTCGCATGGGATTTTTCACCTTTGATGTTCACGACTGCTCCGATACCGCAGTTGTCGTGTTCAAAGGAAGAACGGTACAGCCCTTCTTCTCCCATGACACGCTCTTTGCTCTGTGTCATACGGCTTCCCTTCCTTTACCTTTTCTTATTTTCGGTTCTCTTTTGTTTTCCGGAAAAGAATGGAGGGGAACGTTTCATTCCCCGCCGTTCTTTTTGGATTGCCCTTACTATACTCTATTTTTTTCATCCTGTAAAGAGCAAATTTAATTTTTATATAATTTTTTACAGTTTTTCTTTACTTTCTTAGGTTATTAATGCATTTTACCTAATTTTCTACACTTCCGATCCATTATTTCGCTGCATGATACTCGGCTGCTGCTGCAATCAGGCCGCGGAACAGCGGATGCGGACGGTTCGGACGGGATTTGAATTCCGGATGCGCCTGGGTTGCAATGTAGAACGGATGATCCGAAAGCTCGACCATCTCGACAATTCTTCCATCTGGTGATACACCGGAGAGAACCATGCCGTTTTCGGTCAGTGCTTTCCGGAAATCGTTGTTGACCTCATAGCGGTGACGATGCCGCTCAGAGATCTCTTTCTTGCCGTACAGCTCCTGTGCCTTCGATCCGTCTGCCAGTACACATGGATAAGCGCCGAGCCGTAAGGTACCGCCGATGTCCTCGATGCCGTTCTGGTCCGGCATCAGTGCAATCACCGGGTGCATGGTATTCGGATTCATCTCAATGCTGTGTGCGTCGTGGTAGCCGAGCACGTTTCTCGCATACTCGACAATAGTCAGCTGCATGCCAAGGCAAAGGCCAAGGAACGGAATTCTGTTTTCTCTCGTGTACTGGATCGCTGTAATCATGCCTTCGATACCGCGGTTTCCAAATCCGCCCGGTACCAGCACACCGTCAACATCACACAGATACTCTGCCACGTTCTCTTTTGTTACCAGTTCCGAATCCACCCATTTCAGATGCACGTTTGCATGACTTGCGATACCGCCGTGTTTTAATGCCTCGACAACACTCAGGTATGCGTCATGCAGCTGCGTATACTTTCCGACGAGCGCGATCGTCACCTCTTTGTTCGGATGGCGAAGTGCCTCTACCATATGGGTCCAGTCGGACAGATCCGGCTCCGGGCATGGAAGATGCAGGCTCTCGCAGACAACCTGCGCCAGATTCTCTTTCTCCATGGCAAGCGGAGCTTCGTACAGATACTCCACGTCCAGGTTCTGCAGAACATGGCTTGACGGAACGTTGCAGAAAAGAGCAATTTTGTCTTTGATCTCCGTAGTCAGCGGATGCTCGGACCGACATACAATGACATCCGGCTGAATACCGATTCCCTGCAGCTCTTTTACGCTCGCCTGCGTCGGCTTCGTCTTCATCTCACCGGAAGCTTTCAAATACGGAATCAGGGTAACGTGGATCAGGATGGCGTTCTCATGTCCGACATCGTGCTGGAACTGGCGGATTGCCTCCAGGAACGGCTGGCTCTCGATATCGCCGACGGTTCCGCCGACCTCAATGATAGCAATACGGTCCTCATCCACTTCTTTTCCGCGGTAGAAACGGCTCTTGATTTCGTTTGTGATATGTGGGATCACCTGCACCGTGCCTCCGCCGAAATCACCGTGGCGCTCTTTCTGCAGCACGGACCAGTATACCTTTCCGGTCGTCACATTGGAATTTTTATCCAGGCTCTCATCAATAAAACGCTCGTAGTGGCCAAGATCCAGGTCCGTTTCTGTGCCGTCGTCGGTAACAAAAACCTCGCCGTGCTGAATCGGGTTCATGGTGCCCGGGTCAACGTTGATGTACGGGTCAAACTTCTGCATCGTCACCTGATATCCTCTGGCTTTTAAAAGCCGTCCAAGGGACGCCGCCGTGATTCCCTTTCCAAGGCCGGAGACTACTCCGCCTGTCACAAAGACATATTTTACTGCCATATTGATTTCCTCCTGCTTTTCTCTTCTGATATTTTCTTTTCCGTCACAAGTTTCTCTAAAAGGAAATGTCGCCTGCCGGCGACATCTCTATGATGAAAGCCAGTTACTCCGCGCCTGCGTCGCTCCCGTAACTGCTGACAACATTCGTAATCCGGGCTATCGCCCTACTTACTCATGTCGTCTTGCCCGGCCAATATCTATGAATTCGCTCATGCAAGCATGGCTCATCCATAGCTGCTGTCCGGGGCTTTCATTCAAAATCAAAAACGATTATAACACATCTCGAATTTCCTGCAACTTTTTTTTACTATTTTTTATTATTTTCGACATTTTCCACGAAATCCTAAATTTCTGCACCATATTTTATACATATCACGATTTTCTTGACATCATCCGCAAAAATGAGTATGATAATCAATGTTTTTAAAACATGCAGGTCTACAACTGAAAAAAGGAGAATACCTATGCAGCCATCGTCAAACAATTGTTATGATACCGGTCTCCGGGAAGAATGTGGTGTTTTCGGCATTTACGATCTGGATGGTGCCGACGTCAGTCCTTCGATCTACTATGGCCTTTCCGCCCTGCAGCACAGAGGACAGGAGTCCTGCGGAATCGCCGTCTCTGACACCAGCGGTCCAAAGGGTCATGTGAAATCCCACAAGGGTCTTGGTCTTGTCAATGAAGTTTTCAAAGAATCCAAACTGGATGAACTGACCGGAAATATCGGCATCGGTCATGTCAGATACTCCACCACTGGTTCCACCACCGTGGAAAATGCACAGCCGCTCGTCCTGAATTATCTGAAAGGCTCTCTTGCCCTTGCACACAACGGAAATCTGGTCAACGCCATGGAGTTGCGCGAGCAGATGGAAAACACTGGTGCAATTTTCCACACCTCCATTGACTCGGAAATTATTGCCTACGGCATTGCGCGGGAACGTGTTCACTCCAGGACTGTGGAGGAAGCGATTCTGCATACCGTAAAGGATATCCGCGGCGCCTATGCGCTTGTCATCATGAGCCCGCGAAAGCTCATTGGTGTGCGCGACCCATATGGCTTAAAACCGCTCTGCATCGGAAAGCGGGACAACGCCTGGGTTCTCGCCTCGGAAAGCTGCGCCCTCACTTCGATCGGCGCCGAATTCGTCCGCGATGTCGCTCCGGGAGAAATTGTAACGTTTGACAAAACCGGAAATCTGAAATCCGAATTTATGCCGGTTGACGTAAAAAAAGCGCATTGTATTTTTGAATATATTTATTTTGCCCGCCTCGACAGCAAAATAGACAATATCAGTGTCTACGAAGCCAGAATCCGCGGCGGTGCAACTCTCGCAAAGACCTACCCGGTTGACGCAGATCTTGTCTGTGGTGTCCCGGACTCCGGACTTGCCTCCGCAAAGGGCTATTCCGAAGAATCCGGCATCCCGTTCGGTCTTGCGTTCCACAAAAACAGCTATGTCGGCCGTACCTTCATCAAGCCGACCCAGAAGGAACGGGAATCCAGCGTCAAAATCAAGCTGAGCGTTCTCGAATCTGTTGTAAAAGGAAAACGGATCGTGCTCGTCGACGACTCCATTGTCCGTGGAACAACGATTTCCAACCTGATCACGATGCTTCGCAAAGCCGGCGCGACCGAAGTCCATGTCCGTATCAGCTCTCCGCCGTTCCTGTATCCGTGCTATTTCGGCACCGATGTTCCTTCGAACAAACAGCTGATCGCAAGCTCTCACTCCACGGAGGAGATCCGTCAGCAGATCGGAGCCGACTCTCTTGGCTACATGCCGATCGATGAACTCCAGAACATGGTCGGCGATCTGCCGATCTGCCGTGCATGCTTCGACAGCCATTACCCAATGGAAGTACCGAAACAGGATATCAGCGCTCTTCTCGAAAGCTGATTCTATTTCGTCCCCTTTACCGCGCAGACACTGCGTCAGGTAAGGGGGGCTTTTTTGTTTCATGCATACTTTGACGTAATGTTTGCATACAATAGCATCAAAAACAAAGGATCTCTTTATGGATCTTACAGACATCATTTATTCCAACGATTACATCAACATTCTGATCCAGAATTACGTGGCACAGTCCGAGCGGTACCAGATGCTGTTTCCGGAGTCAAGTGCTCTTCTTACGCTGAACCCGCAGTATTCCGTTCTCTTTCTCGAGCGGAGTCTGCTGCCGGAAAATCTCTTCGGCGCAGTTCCCTTTACCGGGCTTCCAAAACTTTTTACGCCGCTCTCCACGCTCTCACTGGAAGTCTCCGGGATTGTCCAGACGCAGAATCTCTACGGCGGCGGATATACAGGCAAAAATGTAATCTTCGGTTTTCTGGACACCGGCATTGATTACCGCCACCCCGCATTTCTGCACGCCAACGGACAGAGCCGGATTCTCGCCGTCTGGGATCAGACGGACCGGACGGGAACGCCGCCGGCGCAGTTTCCTTACGGCAGTCTCTATACCAAGTCCGATCTCGACGCGGCACTTGAAAGCGGCAATCCACTCTCCCTTGTTCCAGTCACCGATCCCGACGGGCACGGCACGTATGTCGCAGGCGTGGCCGGCGGTACTCCGGATGCCTCCGCCGGATTTCTCGGCGCCGCACCGGAGGCAGATTTTGCCGTTGTTAAATTAAAACCCGCCAAACAGAATCTGAAAGATTTTTATCTTGTGTCCTCCAATGCTCCCGTCTTCGAGGAAGATGACCTGCTCTCCGCCATGCACTTTCTGAATGAAACCGCAGCTGCGGAAGGAAAACCGCTCGTCCTCTGTCTGGCACTCGGGACGAATCAGGGCAGCCACTCCGGCACGCTCCCCGTTTCTCTGACCTTGGCGCGCTACGGCAACACGCCTGGTGTGATCCCCGTCTGCGCGACCGGCAACGAAGGAAATGCAGCACACCATTATTATGGCTCTGTATCCGAAACTTACACCCCGAAAAATGTAGAGTTTCTCGTTTCTGAAGGAAACCGCGGTTTCACCCTGGAACTCTGGGGACAGGCTCCACAGCTTTTTTCTGTCGGTTTCCGCTCTCCCGGCGGCGAGACGATTCCGCGGATTCCCGTCTCTTTGAATCAGGAACAGCGGATCACCTTCGTTCTGGAGCGCACCGTGATCTACGTCAACTACGAAGTGGTCCAGGCCACGACCGGCAGCCAGCTCATTCTGATCCGCATGCTGGATCCGACCCCCGGTATCTGGACGCTTCAGGTTTACCGCGCTTTTCCATCGCCGCCGGATTTCCACATCTGGCTCCCGATCACCGGATTTTCCACCTCCGATGTGACATTTCTGGAACCGGATCCGTACACGACACTGACGACACCTTCTGCCACGGTTCCTGTTCTTTCTCCCTCCACGTATCAGGCAGCAAACAACAGTTTTTCCCCGGAATCCGGCCGCGGCTTTACCCGGCTTGGTGAAATCAAGCCCGACTTTGCCGCTCCCGGCGTCTCCGTTACCGGACCGGGACCGGCCGGCTCCTATGTAAGCTTCAGCGGTTCGAGTGCGTCCGCCGCCATTACATCCGGCGCCGCTGCTCTTTTTCTGCAATGGGGCATCCAGCGCACTCCCGCCCGCTATTTCACGGCACAGGAGGTAAAAAACTACCTGATCCGCGGTGCAGACCGAACTGATACTATTACGTATCCGAGCAGAGAATGGGGATATGGCCGATTACAGTTATATCAAAGCTTCACAAGCCTTATGACAAACTGATTTTCCCGCTCACAGGTTTGCTTCTATGGTATATCCGTTTGTTGATGCAAACTTTTAATGTGCAAGTGCCTTGTTTTTGATTGTTTTCCGTTGTATCATTACGTATTATCATTATATTTATAAAACTAAAAGGGGGATTCCTGACTATGAATTACGAACGCTTGAACGATCTTCGCCTTCTTGGACTTACGATTGCCTACTACCGAAGAGCAAAAGGAATGACGCAGGCCGAACTTGCCGAGGCGGTACATATCAGTCGTACCCATATGAGCAACATCGAAGCGCCAAATACAAAAACCTCTATTTCGTTGAATCTTCTGTTCGATATCGCTGAGGCACTTGACATTCCGGTGAAAGAGCTTTTTGATTTTCAGGGACGCAGTCTGTAGGGTTTTTGAATTTTTCTCTTTAAGAGTAACCCCGCCCGGCAGTTTTTCATATCATGAATTGTAAGCAAAATGATTCCTTTGGAGGAACAAACATGAGTGATTTAGCTGCTACAAACTGTGGATGCGGATGTGACAACGGCTGTGGCTGCGATAATGGATGCGGTGTTTCCAACAACAACCTGTTCGGAAACAATGGCTGCAGTATTATCTGGATTCTGCTTCTCCTCTCCTGCTGCGGCGGATGTGGATGCGGAAACAACAACAATGGCTGCAATTCCGACTGCTGGCTCGTTCTGATTCTTCTGTTCTGCTGCGGCGGATGGAACAACAACGGCTGTGGATGCGGCAACAGCAATAACTGTGGATGCGGCTGCTGACCTTTTTTCAGTCCTCCCAGATGTTCGGGCAGAAAAAGCCCCGGGTGCGGATCAACCGCCCCGGGGCTTTTTTCACCAGAATTCTCTTTCAGCGAAACCGTTTCGGTTTCCGTGCTTCTCTTTCCCGCTTTTCCATCTCTTCTCTTTTTTCTTTTTTTCTCATACATTCCAGATCTATTTCATAAAAGGCATTCCCTTCGAGTACCTGTTTTCTTTTTGCTGTTTCTTTTCCATCCATTTTCCGGCGGTCTCCTTTTTCTTTCTTCCTCTTATCATATGTTTTTTCCCGCCTTCTGTCATTTTTTCCGGCCTGGAACATAAGATAAAGAGAAATAAAAAGACAAATGCAGGAATGCTGCCAGGAAGGATCTTAATTTGAATCAGGAACAGGAACAAAATGTGGAACAGATGACACCGCTGGACCAGATGATCGCACAGGATCAGCTTCAGATGCTGAAGGCTGCCATTCCCTACGCCTCCTTCGGCCTGCAGCCCTCCCTTGCGATTTTGAGCAAATGGCTCGAGCTCCAGCGGACCATTCAGCTTTTTTCCCGTCCGGCCGACCTTTCCATGATGTCTGTTGATGCCCCGCACGTCTCTCCGCTTGAGATGCTGCAGGATATTTCCCGTTTTGCCGCCGGTCCGCAGCGGGATCTTCTCTCCCAGATGTTTCAGACCATGCAGATGGTCCAGATGCTTCAGAATATAAATCCCGGAAATGAGGAGGATCTGCTATGAGTTCGGATGATAAGCAAAACGACTGGTCGCAGGACCCCTCTCTTTCCGGAATTGACTTTGCCCGGCTTCAGGCACTGCAGCAGATGGCCTCTCAGAGCCGTGGAAAATCCCAGGCGGAAATGATGCCGTTTCTTCTCTCCCTGATGCAGGGAAATCAGGGCGGCGCACAGTTTTCCGCCTCCGAGGCGGACCTGATCATCTCTGCCATCAAAGCCGGAAAATCCAAACAGGAAGCGGCAAAAATTGACCAGATGGTACGCCTCTTCCGCTCCGCTGCTTCCGGGAAAAAACGCTGAAAAACTACAAACAAAAAAACGCTGCCGGTCTGGAATCCCAAACCGGTCAGCGTTTTTATTCTGTGCTTTTTCCTGCCTAGTTCTGCATGGAAAGCACGTTTTTATTTTTTACCAGGTAATCAATCAGAGAAACAACGGTCAGAATCAGTGCAACCCAGATCAGCACGGTATTCAGCACGGAAAGTGCCGGAATGTCGGCGATCAGAAGAATGATCATAATCATCTGGCTGATTGTTTTCGATTTTCCCCACCAGCTTGCTGCGATGACAATTCCATTGTCCGAAGCAACCAGGCGGAAACCGCTGATGATAAATTCTCTTGCGATGATAATAATAACCATCCACGCCGGAAGCTTGTCCAGCTCTACAAAGCAGATCAGTGCAGAGCATACCAGCAGCTTATCTGCCAGCGGATCCATAAACTTTCCGAAATCGGTAATCAGATTGTCACGTCTTGCAATGTAGCCGTCCAGCGTATCCGTGATGCTGGCAGCGGCAAAGATTACCAGTGCAATCCATTTGGACGCGCTTCCGCCCACGCCAGACAGCAGGAAGAACACGAAAAACGGAATCATAATTACCCGCAGAATCGTTAATTTGTTTGGTAAATTCATTGGCTTATCTCTCCTATCAGATCATATTCCAGAGCACCGGTAATTTTCACTCTTACGAAGTCGCCGGATACGAGTGTTTCCGGTGTATTGACAAATACATAGCCGTCTACACCCGGTGCGTCCGCCTGGCTTCTGCCCACATAGGCATCCTCATCCGCCACTTTGCCCTCGATCATAACAAGAAGCTCCTGGCCGATCCTGCGCTCGCCGAGTTCTGCAGAGATATCCTGCTGCAGCTCCATCAGTTCTGCCTGACGGTCCAGTTTTACCTCCTCGTCGATCTGATGCTCCATCGCAGCAGCCGGTGTTCCCTCCTCCGGAGAGTAGGTGAATACGCCGAGACGGTCGAACTCCATGTCGTTGATAAACTCGAGGAGTTCTTTGTGCTGCTCTTTTGTCTCTCCCGGGAATCCTGTGATCAGCGTGGTGCGCAGTGTGATATCCGGCATCTCGCTTCTCAGGAAATCAATTTTGTCGATCAGCTCCTGTTTGGATGTTCTGCGACCCATGCGGCGCAGGATCTCATCGTTGGCATGCTGAATCGGCAGATCCAGGTAGTGACAGACTTTCGGCTCTTCCTTCATCGTCTGAACGAGTTCCGGATAGATGTCCTCCGGATAGCAGTACAGAATCCGGATCCAGTAGAGCTCCTGAATTTTGCAGAGCTCTTTTAACAGAAGGTGGAGAGACGGCTTTCCGTACAGATCGATACCATAAATGGTTGTCTCCTGCGCAACGAGAACGAGCTCTTTGACACCCTGTTCTGCCATCGTCTTCGCTTCTGCTATCAGTTCCTCCATCGGAACGGAGCGGTACGGTCCGCGCAGCTTCGGAATGATGCAGTAGGTACAGTGCTTGTCACAGCCCTCTGCAATTTTCAGATATTCGTAATGGCCGCCTGTCGTTACAACGCGCTGTGCGTCAATTTTCGGCAGTCCTTTCAGATCGGCATACTCCTGGAAGCGGTCGCCGCCGAGGACATCCTGAATGGCATCCAGGATTTTGTCATAGCTGTTCGTTCCAAGTACGGCGTCAACCTCCGGAATCTCCTCAATGATTTCATCGCGGTAGCGCTCTGCCATACAGCCCGTTACCAGAAGAACCTTACAGCTTCCCGCTGTACGGTACTTCGCCATTTCAAGAATATTTTGAATGCTTTCTTCTTTGGCGTCGTGGATAAAGCAGCATGTGTTTATCACGATAACCTCTGCATCTTCCTCGGAATCGGTGATCTCGAAGCCATGCTCTACCAGAAGACCCAGCATATGCTCGGAATCTACCAGGTTTTTATCGCATCCAAGGGAAATAAACAGAATTTTCATATTATTCAATTACTGGCTCCTCTTTTGTTTCCTCTTCCGCTTCAACTTCAGATTCCGGAAGGATTGTAACCTCTCCTTTGTACATCTCCTCTACGGCGATGGAAAGCGGTTTCATGCCTTTTTTCACTTTTACAAGCGGTTCAGCTCCGCCGATGATCTGTCTTGCACGTTTGCTTGTTGCAAGTACCAGAGAGTAACGGCTGCTGACAACCGGTGCCTCGTCCAGATCCTGGCCCTCGTTAATAGTTGCAATCAGTTCCTGATAAGATGGATGAATCATAATAAATGCTCCTTTCTATTTTTCCAGACTTTTTTTCATCTGTTCGATAAAGTCTTTCTGGTTGCTGCTCATGAAATGCTGGCTCTGAATGGTCTCATGCATCTGTTTTACGCAGGTTTCGAGGTCGTCGTTGATCAGGACATAATCGTACTGGTCCATGCCCTGTGCTTCCTCTTTTGCACGCTCCATTCTGCCTTTGATGACTTCTTCTGTTTCCGTTCCGCGTCCCCGGAGGCGTCGTTCCAGCTCCTCGGCGGTCGGCGGTGTGATGAACACAAGAAGGGTGTCCGGACGTTTTTCCTTGACCTGAAGTGCTCCCTGGATTTCAATCTCAAGCAGAACATCTTTTCCGGCATCCAGCTGCTCCTCTACGTATGCCTTCGGCGTTCCGTAGGAATGTTTTACGTAACGCGCATACTCGAGGAAGGCATCCTCTTCTACCATGCGGTCAAACTCTTCTTCTGTACGGAAAAAGTACGATACGCCGTCTTCCTCGCCCGGACGCGGGTCTCTTGTGGTGACGGAGATGGACAGCGCATAGTTGTCGTACTCCTCCATCAGGCGTTTCATCAGTGTTCCTTTTCCTGCTCCGGAAAAACCGGATACTACAGTAAGTATTCCTCTACTCATTTTCAGATTCCCCTCGCTCTTTTTCTGTTTCCCAGCCGCCGTTGAATCTGCGGCTGATCGTTTCCGGCTGCAAAGCCGAAAGGATGATAAATTCTTCTCCGGTGATGAGCACTGCTTTCGTGCGTCTTCCCTGCGTCGCATCGATGATGCGGTTGCTTTCCTTTGCACGCTGCACCATACGCTTGACGGGTGCCGCCTCGGGACTCACCACTGCTATTATTTTATCCGAATTTACGACATTGCCGAATCCGATGTTGATCAGTTTTGCCACAATCCGTCCTTTCCTGTACCTTCTGAAGTCTTTTTCAGAAAATACATCTACCCATACAGATTTATTATAATTCATTCAGAAAGCCTAGTCAAATCTTTTTTTCTGTATTATAATGAAAATACCAGAATTTCAAACAAAGGAGATATTTTCTATGGCTTTTGATGGAATTACCATTGCAAATATTGCACAGGAACTGAATCAGACCATCGTCGGCGGAAAGATCAACAAGATCGCACAGCCGGAAAACGACGAGCTGATGATTACAATAAAAAACAACCGTACCGTTTACCGTCTTCTCCTCTCGGCAAGTGCTTCGCTTCCGCTGATCTACCTGACGGACAACAATAAGCCCGGCCCGATGACCGCACCGAATTTCTGTATGCTGCTCCGCAAACACATCGGCAGCGCCCGCATTCTCTCCGTTACCCAGCCGGGACTCGAGCGTATTCTTATTTTTGAGCTCGAGCATTTGAACGAACTCGGCGATATCTGCCGCAAGAAGCTGATTGTGGAGATCATGGGAAAACACAGCAACCTGATCTTCTGTCAGGAGGACAATACGATCCTTGACAGTATCAAACATATTTCCGCCAACATGAGTTCTGTCCGTGAGGTTCTTCCGGGCCGCACCTGGTTCATTCCGCACACGCAGGATAAGAAAGATCCGCTCACGATCACAGAAGAAGAATTTTTCGATTTCGTCTGCACGAAACCAATGGCTGCCGCAAAGGCAATCTACACTTCCCTTACCGGCTTCAGCCCGCTGATGGCGGAGGAAGTCTGCTGCCGCGCCGGCATCGACGGCGGATTTGCGGTCAATGCACTCGAAGAAAATGCAAAGCTTCATCTGTTCCGCACCTTCTCTTATCTGATTGAGGATATCAAAAACGGCGCATTTACGCCGAACATCGTATACCAGGGCGATGAGCCGAAAGAATTTTCCGCACTGAAACTGACGCAGTATCAGGATTTGCGGGAGGAAACATACGATTCGATCTCCGGTGTACTGGAAACATACTATGCCATGAAAAACCGTATCACCCGCATCCGTCAGAAATCTTCCGATCTGCGCCGTGTCGTCAATACCGCACTCGAACGGAATGTCAAAAAATACGACCTGCAGCAGAAACAGTTAAAAGACACCGACAAGCGGGAAAAATACCGGATTTACGGTGAGCTTTTAAATACGTACGGCTACAGCTGCCAGCCGGGCGATACTTCGCTGAAAGCCGTCAATTACTATAACGGCGAGGAAATCACGATTCCGCTCGACGGAACGCTCTCTGCCGGCGAAAATGCGAAAAAATACTTCGACCGCTACGGAAAGCTGAAGCGGACCCGTGAGGCACTCGAAGAACTTCTTGTCGAGACGAAAGAGGAAATCGACCATCTCGAATCCATCAGCACGGCGCTTGATATTGCGCTCGATGAGGCGGATCTGGTGCAGTTAAAAGAAGAGCTGATCGAGTACGGCTACATCCGCCGCAAGGGACCGACAGGGAAAAAGCAGAAAATCACCTCCCATCCGTTCCACTACCGCTCTTCCGAGGGCTTTGACATTTATGTCGGCAAGAACAACTTCCAGAACGAGGAACTTTCGTTTAAATTCGCCTCCGGCAACGACTGGTGGTTCCACGCGAAAGGCCAGCCGGGCAGCCATGTCATCGTAAAGACGAACGGTAAAGAGCTGCCGGATTCCGTCTACGAAGAGGCCGCTGCTCTCGCCGCCTATTACTCGAAAGGCAGACAGGCACCGAAGGTGGAAATCGACTACACCTTAAAGAAAAACCTGCGCAAACCAAACGGAAGCAAACCGGGTTTCGTTGTTTATTACACCAATTACTCCATGATGGCGGAGCCGAACATCCGCAATCTTCAGGAAATACAGGACTGAATTCAGAATACAAAAGACTTTTCGCACATTCCTATCTGTTCCTCTTTGCGAAAAGTCTTTTTTTCGTAAAATTTAATACTTCCTTCATTTCTTTTTCGATGCTCTATGGTATACTTCTTAGTATGGAAAAAGATTCCAGACGTGATCTTTTTCAACCAAACCACAGTGAGGCTGTCTCTTCTTTATCAGGACAGCCGGAGAGGAATATAACTGTTATGAACAAAACAATTCCCGAAATCATTCACCGCCGTGTTCCAACGACGCGCTATGAGGCAGACCCTTCCAAAGGCCTTTCCGCCGAGCAGGTTGCCGAGTACCGCGAGAACGGCTGGACCAACTGCGCGGTGGAACCTCCGTCCAAGACAACGGCCGAGATCGTAAAGAGCAATGTCTGTACGTATTTCAACCTGATTTTTCTGATTATTGCCATCTTTCTGATCCTTGCCGGTTCGTTCCGGGATCTTACGTTTCTGCCGGTCATCATCGCGAACACGCTGATCGGTATTGTACAGGAGATCAAGGCGAAAAAGACGCTGGAAAAGCTGTCTGTTTTAAACGCGCCGAAGGCTACTGCGATCCGTGACGGTGCTGAGGTAACACTCGCCGCGGAGGATCTCGTACTCGATGATATTGTTGTATTTACCGCAGGAAAACAGATCTGCGCTGATGCTGTCGTGCTTGAAGGTGAGGTACAGGTCAACGAATCGCTGCTTACCGGTGAATCCGATGAGATTACCAAGCGCCCGGGCGACGAGCTGATGTCCGGAAGTTTTATCGTCTCTGGAAGCTGCAAGAGCCGTCTGACCCAGGTCGGTGAAGATTCCTACATTTCCCGTCTGACCCTCGAGGCAAAGGCCATGAAAGAGGGCGAACAGTCCGAGATGATCCGCTCCCTCAACAAGCTGGTAAAGGTTGTCGGCATTCTGATCATTCCGATCGGTCTTCTGCTCTTCGGCCAGCAGTTTTTCGTCTCCCACGAAGCGTTCCGTGAGAGCATTACCTCGATGGTGGCCGCCGTGCTCGGCATGATCCCAGAAGGTCTTTACCTGCTTGCAAGCGTTGCCCTTGCCGTCAGCGTTATGCGGCTGGCTTCGCAGAAGGTTCTCGTGCATGATATGAAATGTATCGAGACGCTGGCTCGCGTCAACGTGCTCTGTGTCGATAAGACGGGAACCATCACCGAGACAAATATGAAAGTACATGATCTGATTCTGGTCGGCTCCAGTTCAGTCCCTGATACAGAATCCGGCGAAAATGCTCCCGCACCGCAGAAAGAAGAGCTTTCCCTTGCGGTCGGTGATTTCGCATCTGCCATGTCAAACGACAACATTACTATGGCGGCACTGAAAGAATATTTTAAAGACAACAACGGCAAAACTGCCGTTTCGATGACTTCGTTCTCCTCGGAATTCAAGTATTCCAGTGTGACATTTTCGGATGTCTCCTACGTGCTCGGTGCCCCGGAGTTCGTTCTCCGCGATGATTTCGCACGCTATCAGAGTGAAATTGAAGCGTATACCTCAAAGGGATTCCGTCTTCTCGTCTTCGGCACATCCGAAACTGTACCGAATGGAAAAGCACTCTCCGGCCGTGTCACGCCGCTTGGCTACGTGCTTCTCTCCAATCCGATCCGAAAAGAAGCACCGGAAACGTTCCGCTACTTCGAAGATCAGGGTGTCCATGTCAAGGTCATCTCCGGTGATACTCCGGTAACGGTATCTGAGGTTGCCCGCCAGGCAGGGATTGCACACGCAGAGGATTATATTGATGCTTCCACTCTAAAGACACCGGAAGAGCTCGAAGAAGCAATCCTGAAATACACCGTGTTCGGCCGTGTCACACCAGACCAAAAACGCCAGTTTGTCCAGGCTTTAAAGAAAAACGGCAAGACCGTTGCGATGACCGGCGATGGTGTCAACGATGTGCTCGCATTAAAGGATGCCGACTGCTCCGTTGCGATGGCATCCGGAAGTGACGCTGCCGCACAGGCTGCACAGCTCGTTCTGCTGGACAACGACTTTTCGAAGATGCCTTCTGTCGTACTGGAAGGCCGCCGCGTTGTCAACAACCTGCAGCGCTCGGGAACGCTGTTCCTGGTAAAGAACATTTTCTCGTTCCTGCTGTCCATCTTCTCACTGATCTCGATGGTGACGTATCCGCTGGAGCCGTCCCAGATCTCGCTGATCAGTATGTTTACGATCGGTATTCCAGGCTTCCTGCTCTCGCTAATGCCGAACAAAAACCGGATCGCGGGCCACTTTATCACGAACATTCTGACACGGGCCCTGCCTGCGGCGCTGACCGACTTTTTGATGGTCGCAACACTCGTCGTCTTCGGCCAGGAATTTGCGGTCGGCTCGGAAGATATTTCGACCGCTGCCACCGTACTGCTCGCCATTGTCGGTTTTATGATTCTCTACCGGATCAGCAAGCCGCTCAACTGGATGCGCTGGACGATCCTGATCGGCTCGATTATTGCCTTCATTTTCTGCAGTACCTATCTGAACCAGCTGTTCGCCATTTCTGATATGTCCAGAAAATGTATCATGCTGCTGGTCGTATTCTCTGTCGCAACAGAGCCGGTTCTGCGATATTTGAGCATCCTCGTGGATTCCATTTCCTCTTTTTACCGGAAGCAGAAAATTTTCTTCCTGCGAAAACGGGAAGCGAGAAAAGCGAAATAAAACGTAAAACCAAACATCAAAAATGCCGTACAGCGTTGGAAATTTTTCTCCGCCTGTACGGCATTTTTTGATTTACCAATCACAGTTTCTTACTTTCTCATCTCCGGATCTTCCGTGTAATGCGTCCGCTCGCCGCCGATGTATTTCGGTCTTGTCCGCGCGCAGACAACGTGCGCATCTCCGATCGTTTTCTGCGATACCCGGACCGGAACGGCTACTGCCTTCAGCTGCATGCCGATCAGCACATCACCGATATCAATACCTGCATGCGCCTGCACACGCTCTACGGTGACAGCGTCCTCCAATCCATAGTATGCCGCCATCGCAAACGATCCGCCGCCATGCAGCCACGGTACCGCGCAGACCGGCTCGTAACCGTATTTTTCTGCCGCCGCACGCTCCAGAACAACCGCGCGGTTCAGATGCTCACAGCACTGCGCCGCCAGATACAGCCCGTGCTCCTTCGTACACGCATACAGCGCCTCAAACACCGCCTGCCCGATCTCCTGGCTGGAATCCGTTCCGAGCTTACTGTTGTGAATTTCACTCGAAGAACATCCCACTACCAGAATCTGTCCCGGTTTCATCTGCGCTGTCGTAATCAGCTCCTCTGCGACGGCACGCGCTTTCTGTCTGATTGTTTCAAGATCCATTTTGTATCCCTCCTTGCTAAACAGCAATATTTATGCAAAAGGAGACTGACTCTTTTTCCAAGAATCAGCCTCCTTTCTTCAGCTTACATAATTATTATTTCTGAACGATATTCACAATTCTTCCCGGTACGTAAATTTCTTTTACGATGTTTCCGGTCAGTTTGTCTGCAACTGCTTCTTTTGCAGCGGCGATTGCGGTCTCTTTATCTGCATCTTTGGCGATTTTGATCGTTCCGCGCATTTTGCCGTTGATCTGAACAGCGATCTCGGCTACTGCCTCTACGGTCTTCTCCTCATCAAACTCCGGCCATGCGGTCTGATACAGACGGCCTTCGTATCCAAGGTCTGCCCACAGTTCCTCGGTCATATGCGGTGCAACCGGATTCAGCAGGATCAGAAGGGTTTCGAACTCTTTTCTCGTTACTTTTCCGGCTTTGTAGAACTCGTTGACCAGGGTCATCATGGCTGCGATCGCTGTGTTGTATTTCAGGGACTCATAGTCGCTGGATACTTTCTTGATGGTCTGGTGCATTTTGGACTCCAGCTCTTTGGAGTAGGAATCTCCGTCTACCAGGCTGTCCTGCAGTTTCCATACACGCTCGAGGAAACGACGGCATCCTTTTACGCCTTCCTGAGACCAGGATGCGCTTAAGTCGAAGGCACCGATGAACATCTCGTACGTACGCAGGGTATCTGCACCAAACTCAGCTACGATATCATCCGGGTTGACAACGTTTCCACGGGATTTACTCATCTTCTCGCCGTTCTCGCCGAGGATCATTCCGTGGGAAGTACGTTTCTGATACGGTTCCGGGCAGGTAACTACGCCCTGATCGTACAGGAATTTATGCCAGAAACGGGAATACAGAAGGTGAAGGGTGGTGTGCTCCATTCCTCCGTTGTACCAGTCAACCGGCAGCCAGTATTTCATAGCTTCTTTGCTTGCCAGAGCCTCTTTGTTCTTCGGATCGGTATAGCGGATGTAATACCAGGAAGAACCAGCCCACTGCGGCATGGTATCGGTCTCACGTTTTGCAGGTCCTCCGCAGCACGGGCAGGTGGTGTTGACCCAGTCTGTCATGGCAGCCAGCGGAGACTCGCCGTTATCGGTCGGCATGTAGCTCTCTACATCCGGCAGCTCCAGCGGAAGGGATTCTTCCGGAACCGGAACGTAACCGCATTTGTCGCAGTGTATGATCGGAATCGGCTCACCCCAGTAACGCTGACGGGAGAATACCCAGTCACGCAGCTTATAGTTTGTTTTTGCTTTTCCAACGTGGTTCTCTTCGAGCCACTCAAGAATTTTCTTTTTTGCTTCCGCAACGGAAAGTCCGTTCAGGAAACCGGAGTTGACAAGAGTTCCCTCTGCAACGTCGGTGTAAACTTCGTTCTGTACGTCGCCGCCTGCAACAACCTCGATGATCGGCATGTTGAATTTCTTTGCGAACTCCCAGTCACGCTCATCGTGTGCCGGTACTGCCATGATGGCGCCGGTGCCGTAGCTCATCAGTACATAATCGGAAATCCAGATCGGGATCTCTTTTCCATTAACCGGGTTGACTGCGGAAAGTCCGTCGATCATGACACCGGTCTTGTCTTTTGCAAGCTCGGAACGCTCGAAATCGGATTTTCTGGCTGCCATCTCACGGTATGCGCAGACCTCATCCCAGTTCTTGATCTCATCTTTGTACTGGTCGATGTACGGATGCTCCGGGGAGAGTACCATGTACGTAACACCGAACAGGGTATCCGGGCGTGTGGTGTAGATAGTCAGCTTCTCCGGTTTATCTTTCAGGGAGAAATCAACCTCTGCTCCGTGGGAACGTCCGATCCAGTTTTTCTGGGAAGTTTTGACACGCTCAATATAGTCAACGCCGTCCAGACCGTCAATCAGCTTGTCTGCATACTCGGTGATCTTCAGCATCCACTCGCTTTTTACTTTGCGGACAACCGGGCTTCCGCAGCGCTCGCACACGCCGTTTACAACTTCCTCATTTGCAAGGCCTACCTTACAGGAAGTACACCAGTTGATCGGCATCTCTTTTTTATATGCCAGTCCGGCTTTGAAAAGTTTCAGGAAAATCCACTGGGTCCAGTGATAGTATTCCGGATCCGTCGTGTTGATCTCTCTGTCCCAGTCGAAGGAATATCCAAGAGACTGAAGCTGGTCTTTGAAGTGATGTACGTTGTTTTTGGTAACGATCTTCGGATGAATGTGGTTTTTGATCGCATAGTTCTCCGTTGGAAGACCAAATGCATCCCAGCCCATCGGATACAGAACGTTGTAACCCTGCATTCTGCGCTTTCTGGCTACAATGTCCAGTGCAGTGTACGGACGCGGATGGCCTACGTGAAGTCCCTGTCCTGACGGATACGGAAATTCAACGAGTGCGTAGTATTTCGGTTTTGTATAATCATCTGTAGCGGCAAAGGCTTTTTCATCCTGCCAGATCTTCTGCCACTTTTTTTCAATGTCCTGTGGCTCATATCTTTTACTCATAGGTAACCTCCTGCATGTTCAAGTTCAAAGTTCTTTTTTCTCACACCGCCGCCTAGGACAGCATGCACATTTGAACATATAGCTGTATTCTATCACTCTTTCCCTGTTTTTACAATTTATTTTTTCCTATATCCTCCGTTTTTCTTCAAAAACCGCAGAAAAATCCGGTTTCCGGGCGAATTCTGCTCCCGAAACCGGATTTTCTCTGTTTTATCACACTATTTTATAAAGCTTTATTCTTCTGCTTTTTCAACCTTCGAAGCTCTTGCCTCAATCTCTTTTGCCTGGATATCGGACGGAGCCTGCTCATATCTCGCAAACTCATAGGAGAAATCACCACTTCCGCCTGTCATGGAGCGGAGTGTTGTGCCGTATCCGTAGATCTCAAGTTCCGGAACATCAGCCTCGATAATCGTATGGCCCTTGTGATCCGGATTCATGCCGAGCACACGGCCGCGGCGTTTGTTGAGATCGCCCATGATATCGCCGGTGTATTTATCGTCTACAGTGATCTTCATCGAAACGATCGGCTCAAGGAGAACCGGGGATGCTTCCATAAAGCCTTTCTTGAACGCCTGGATCGCTGCGGTCTTGAATGCCATCTCGGAGGAGTCTACCGGATGATAAGAACCATCATACAGAACGGCTTTGACGCCGACTACCGGATAAGCAGCCAGAGGGCCTTTCTGTACGGCTTCCTGGATACCTTTTTCAACAGCCGGGAAGTAGTTCTTCGGAACGGCGCCGCCGACAACTTCCTGCTCGAAAACGTATGGTTTCTCGAGATCTCCGGAAGCGGAGAAGCGCATTTTTACATGACCGTACTGGCCGTGGCCGCCGGACTGTTTTTTGTATTTTGCTTCTACATCCGAATTTTTGCGGATCGTCTCGCGGAAGGCTACCTTCGGACGGGACAGCTCTACTTCTACTTTGTAGCGCTCCAGCAGCTTGCTGACGATAATATCGATGTGCTGGTCGCCCATGCCGTACAGCAATGTCTGATGGTTTGCAGAATCATTGACTGCCTTCATAGTCAGGTCTTCCTGCATCATCTTGGCAAAGGCCTGGGAGATCTTATCTACATCGGCTTTGTTCTTCGGTTTATATCGTTTTGCGGTGTACGGAGTCGAAACATCCGGTTTTCCGTAGCGGACCTGATTGTTCTTTGTCGCAAGGGAATCGCCGGTTCTTGCATCGCCGAGTTTTGCGATGGCACCGATATCTCCTGCATGAAGCTCCGGTACTTCGATCGGCTTGGAGCCTTCGAGCACGTACAGCTTGCTCAGTTTTTCTTCGGATTCCTGATCTACATTATAGAGCACATCATCGCTTTTAATAACGCCGGAGCAAACCTTAATCATTGAATATTTTCCAAGGAACGGATCCACGATCGTCTTGAAAATGGTCGCGCTCTTCGGTTTCGCAAAGTCGTAATTTGCCTCGAAAATTTCGTTCGTATTGAGATTGATGCCGGCACACGGACGGGTGGACGGATCCGGGAAGTATCCGCAGATATCATCAAGAAGGTTCGATACGCCCTGCAGATTGACCGGGGAGCCCATGCATACCGGAACGATGGTGCCGTCTCCTACGTTCATGGCAAGCGCTGCGGAAATCTCTGCTACCGAGAACTCTTCTCCGCCAAAGTAGCGGTCCATAAACTCTTCACTTGTTTCTGCCACGGATTCCATCAGGGTTTCACGGTACTTCTCCAGATATTCTACGGAGTAATCCGGAATCGGGCATTCTTCTTTTTTATCTTTTTCGATATATCTGCGGCCTTTGTTCTTTACAATATTGATATATCCTACAAATTTACCGTTTTCACGCAGAGGCATATGAAGCGGTGCGATTCGTTTTCCGTACAGTTCGGTGAGCTGCTCAACGACTTCTCGGTAGCTGACATCGTCCTGATCCATTTCCGTTACGAAGATCATACGCGGAAGATTGTATTTCTCGCAGAGTTCCCATGCTTTCTGGGTTCCGACCTGCACGCCGGCCTTTCCGGATACCACGATTACAGCGGCATCTGCTGCGGAAGCGGCTTCCTGTGCTTCTCCTACGAAATCAAACATTCCAGGAGTATCCAGAACATTGATCTTATTTTTTCCCCATACGACCGGGACAAGCGTTGTGGAAATAGAGCATTTGCGCTTGATTTCTTCTTTGTCAAAATCGCTGACGGTATTTCCGTCTGTCACTTTTCCGAGACGGTTTGTCATACCGGAAAGATAAGCCATAGCTTCGGTCAGACTTGTCTTTCCGGAGCCGCTGTGCCCCAGCAGCACCACATTTCTGATTCGGTCAGTTCTAAAAACGTCCATATGTAATACCTCCCATGTAAGTAAATTTGCAGATTGTAAGGCCGCTCTTATTCGCCTTTCTGCTTTTTATCAAGATTCACGTCTTCCGTTCCTCTTATCATAGTCACTATTCTACTAAAGTTTTTGCTTTTTTGCAAGTATATTATTCATATTTCACAATATATTTCTGAATTTTTAAATTTTATATGTATTTTAGCTGGTTATTCTGCCTTTCTTCCGCTTTTCTGTCTGGCTTTTCTGTGGAATCTGCCGGATTTTGCAAAACAAGCAAAATTGCTGCCTTTCAAAAATGCTTTGTCACTTTAAAGCAAGAAATCTTTGACATTTGATTTCAGATGCTTTACAATGTCTTTTATACGATTTACATACGAAAATTGTCAGAAAGGACTACTTGAATTATGTGTGATACATTCGAAAAAATCTGTATCGGCTTTATCGGCCTTGGCCTCATCGGCGGCTCCATTGCAAAAACCCTCAAAAAGGTTCATCCGGAGTATAAACTGATGGCCTACTGCCGCACCAAAGCGACGATCGAAGAGGCAATTCAGGAAGGCGTGATTGATATCGCGCTGGAAGAACGGGACGACCGCTTTGCCGACTGTGACTATATCTTCTTATGTGCTCCTGTCAGCACCAACATCTCCTATCTTCCGTTCGTGAAAGGCATCGCAAAACCGGGCTGTATCATCACAGACGTCGGAAGTGTAAAAGGAGAAATCCATCAGGCGGTTGAGACCCTCGGCATGACGCACCAGTTTATCGGCGGCCATCCGATGGCAGGCTCCGAAAAGACGGGATATTCCAGCGCCACCGATTACCTGCTGGAAAATGCTTACTATATGATTACACCCGGACCAGATGTTGAGATCGCGACAGTTTCCGCTTTCGTTGATCTTGTCCAGTCCTTAAAGGCGATCCCGATGGTTTTAACATACGAAGAGCACGACTACATCACCGCAGGTGTCAGTCATCTGCCGCATATCGTTGCCGCTACCCTGGTCAATGCACTCGCATCCCTGGACACACCGGAAGAGCAGATGAAAACCGTTGCTGCAGGCGGCTTCAAGGACATCACCCGCATCGCTTCCTCCTCCCCGGAGGTATGGCAGCAGATCTGTCTCTCAAACCAGAAGCAGCTCTCGAATGTGCTGGATTCCTATATCCGCCTTCTCGTCCAGGCAAAATACCTGGTTGACAACAAAAAAGGCCACGAGCTCTACAATATGTTTGAGAGTTCCCGCGAATACCGGAATTCCATGGAAGATTCTTCCTATGGACCGACAAAGAAAGAATACGTCGTTTACTGCGACCTGCTCGATGAAGCCGGCGGAATCGCAGCCGTTACAACAATTCTTGCCATCAACCAGATCAGTATTAAAAATATCGGCATTACGCATAACCGCGAGTTCGAAGAGGGTGCTCTCCGCATTGAATTTTATGAAGAGCAGGCAGGCATTCTTGCCCGGAAGGTCTTAAAAGACCATGGCTATACCATTCATATCCGCAATTAAAAGCGCGTATATCTTGACAGGAGGAAGTTACGTTATGCAGTTCCAGAAAGCAGTACGTCCTCTGCGCGGAGAAATCTCCGTGCCGGGCGATAAATCCATTTCCCACCGCGCCGTCATGTTCGGTGCCATTTCAGAGGGAACCACAGAAGTTACAAACTTTTTACAGGGTGCCGACTGTCTCTCCACCATCTCCTGCTTCCGCAGTATGGGCATTGAGATCGAGAACACACCGGAGCGCATCCTCGTTCATGGAAAAGGCCTGCACGGGCTTTCGGCTCCGTCCGCCGTTCTCGACTGCGGAAACAGCGGAACAACGACACGCCTGATCTCCGGCATTCTTGCCGGCCAGAACTTTTCCAGTACACTGACCGGTGACGCCTCCATTCAGAAACGGCCGATGGGACGCATCATCAATCCGCTGACCCAGATGGGCGCTTCCATCCGCAGTATTCCGGAAAACGGTTGTGCGCCGCTTGCGATCAACGGCCATCCGCTCCACGCCATCTCCTATCTTTCGCCGGTCGCATCCGCACAGGTCAAATCGTGTGTCCTGCTTGCCGGACTGTATGCTGACGGAAAAACAAGCGTTACCGAACCGGCTCTTTCCAGAAACCATACGGAGCTGATGCTGAAATTCTTCGGCGCCGACGTTGCCTCCGAAGGGCTGACCGCATCGGTTCTGCCGGACCCGGATCTCCATGGAAATCTCGTCCGTGTGCCGGGAGATATTTCCTCCGCCGCCTACTTCATCGCCGCCGCGCTGATAGTTCCAGGCTCTGAGGTGCTCCTGAAAAATGTCGGCATCAACCCGACCCGCGACGGTATGCTCCGCGTCTGCCGCGCCATGGGTGCTGACATCACACTTCTGAATGAGCAGAACTCCGGCGGAGAACCGGTTGCAGACCTTCTCGTGCGCTATACGCCGTCTCTTTCCGGCACCGTCATCGAGGGCGAACTGATCCCGACCCTGATCGATGAAATCCCGATCATCGCGGTTCTTGCCGCCACAGCGAACGGTACAACCGTGATCCGGAATGCGGAGGAGCTGAAATTCAAAGAATCGAACCGTCTTGATATCATGGTAAACGAACTCACCGCGATGGGTGTTTCCCTGGAAGGCACGGACGACGGCATGATCATTGAGGGCGGAAAACCGTTCCACGGCGCCCAAATCGACAGCCGCCTCGACCACCGCATTGCGATGTCGTTTGCAATCGCTTCGCTTGCCGCAGAGACACCGACGGAAATCCTGCGCGCCGGCTGTGTGGATATCTCGTATCCGACATTCTACCAGGATCTGGCACGGCTGCAGGCATAAAAAACGTTTAAACAAAAAATGGATTGTGAAGATCATTTCCTCACAATCCATTTTTTTTGCTTTTACCCTGTTCTTCCGGCCGTCCCAACCGTTTCTCCCTGCCGTACCCGCGTTTCGATTCCAAGCCGCGAATAATTCCAGATCCGTTTTTCCGGCACTGCGCTTCCCTTCTGTGCCAGAACGATCACTGTCGAACCACCGAAGGCAAAATAGCCTTTCTCTTCGCCGCGCTGTACACGTCTCGCCGCTCCGGCATTTTCATTGACAATCTTTCCGACCATCATCGCGCCGACCTCCATCTGCAGCAGTGTGCCGAAATTTGCGGACTGCAGCAGCGTGTAGGTTCTCGTATTTTCTTTATAGATCGGGCAAAAATCATTCGCCGCCGGATTGACCGTGTGGAGCACACCCTCAATCCGCCGTTCCGTCGAACAGACGCCGTCATCCACAAAGAGATACCGGTGATAATCGTCCACGGAAAGCCGAAACAGAAATAACGTTCCGCCCTCATACCGTTTTGCCAGCTTCCGGTCGCGCAGAAGCTGTTCCAGCGTATATTCTGTGTTCTTGATCTCAAACTTCCCGTTCTCATGAATCGGATAAACCGTAAGCCGCGCATCACACGGGCTGATAAAATCCTGCGGCGCATTGGAAAACGGACGTGCATCCATTTTCAGCTTCCGCACAAAGAAATCATTGAACGAGATAAACTGCTTTGCGGTACATTCCTTCAGTGAAATATGATTTTTCTTTACAAACGGTGCAACCAGCGGCACCGATAAGCGGCTGTCCAGAAAGCAGCCTGCCGCACGAGATACAAATGACTGAACCAGCGGCTGCATCGCGGCTCTTCCGGCGGCATGGCTGTACATCATGTGTAGAAAACGGTCCTGCAGATCATTTTCCTCGCGGATCAGATCAAGCTTTGGATAATTTTTCCCCTGTTTTCGGTAAGGATAAGCGCAGAGTCTCAAACCGTTCTTCCTCCCTTCCAGATCAGAAGTCCGCGGAGCACAGCCACTCCAACGACAGCTACCAGCACAGCAAGCTCTTTATTCGTCGGCTTGCGGAAGCGGAAATCCGTGATAAACAGAACGCCGACCGCCAGCACCAGCAGATGCAGCCAGATCAGAAAGTATCCGCGGCAGAGCGGTGCAAAGACGAACAGCAGCGGCAAAGCTACTGACATCGAGGTAATCGGCAGTCCCTGGTAATATTTCCGGTTCTCCGAAGTTTCATTCTGACGCTTCTCTTCCATCACGTTAAAATATCCCAGACGGATCACGCCCGCAAGACCGTAGAAAATAAGAATCGGAATGCTGTAAAAATGTGTCATGCCAAGCTCATAGCAGAGCACGATCGGAAAGACGCCGAAACAAACCACATCGCAGAGCGAATCGATCTGAATGCCGAACCGCTTTTCATCTTCGGTCCTGTTTTTCTTCGTCCGCGCAATTTTTCCATCGAACATATCGCACAGTCCGGAAAAAGCAAGACAAAAAATCGCCCAGTTAAAGTGTCCCCGCGTTGCAAGAAAAATGCCGCTGATGGACGATGCAAAGCTGATATATGTTAATATTACGGTATAATCATAGAACCCTATCATATGTAGTTCCCCCTCTTTTTTCTCTTTTCGTATTCCCGATCGTAAGCTGTGCGACGATGGTAAAGACTGCACTCACCAGCAGTTCCCCGTAGTAGCCGAGCCCTCTGGAAAGCACCATTGCCGGAAGAAGCAGCGTGCTTCCAAAGACCGGCGGGAAAATTTTCAGGAACAGTGTCTCGCTGATTCCCATTCCTCCCGGAAGCGGCAGCATGTCAACCGATACGGAAATGACCGCCTGCAGCAGCACAATGGCAATAAAGGAAATGCCTGATAAATGGAAGGCGCGGTATACAAACCATGTTGCTGCAAATAAAGCAAACCTCTGTACAAATGTAATCGCAAGGACATTGACCAGCACCATTTTGTGGGTGCCAAGATACGCTGCCGTATTCTGGTAGACTTCCATGGAAGCTTCCAGTTTTTTCAGGCGGCTTTCTTTTCGTTTCATCAAATGCAGTTTTTCCACGATTTTCAGTCCCAAAACCAGAATTGTCCGCGCAAGCGCCGGATGAAAAACCAGAATAAGCATGGCTGTGACACAGAAGACATTCAGACCGATTCCAAGATAGAAAACCGGAAGGATTTCCGTCAGATACCGGTGCAGGAAGCCCTGTCCGAACAGAACAAGCCCAAGTCCCACCACGACCAGCACCGCTTTGTAGGTGATCGTGACGATCATCAGAATCACCGTTGATACCGGAAGAGATATTTTCTCCTTTTTCATATAGTAGAGCTGCATCGGCTGGCCGCCGCTTGCGGACGGTGTGATACAGCTGAAAAAGAATCCGACGGAAGAAAACAGAAAACATGTCCGCCTCTTCACCGGAATCTGGAAGGAATGCATCATGTACCAGATGATGATCGATTCTCCCCAGATAAAAAACACGACACAGAGCAGTCCCGGCAGCAGCCACCGCACATCTGCCCGCCGCATTGCTTCCATCATTGCGCCAAGGTCTTCGCCGTGGAAAACACCGTATATCGTCAACGCAAAAATCACAACGAGAAAAACAGTATTCACGATCATTTTTTTCTTACTCTGCACGGCGTTTCCACCTCCTTCGTTCCAATATCATGCCATACCATGCACCAAGATGCGTGCGTCCCGCGATCTGCCACGTCACTTCTGCCAGAAGCGCTCCGCCAATCACATCTGCAATCACATGCTGCTTTGTTGTCAGCGTAGAGACAAACACGGCAAGTGCCGCCCAGAAAGAGAACCGCTGATACCAGCGCGGAATCTCCCGTCTGCTGCGGACTGCGATATAGCAGAACCAGCTGTTCAGGCAGTGAATCGATGGGAACAAATTGTCCGCCGCATCCATCTGGTAGAGCAAGGCAAGCATCTGATTCCAGAATCCCTGTTCCGGGATCGACGGCCTTACGTTCGTTGTCGGCAGCAGCAGATAAAATGCCATACAGACAAGCCGCGCCAGAACATCTGCTGCAAAGAACCGCCAGACAAACTCTTTCTCTCTGCTTGCGGCAATCAGATAATTTACAATCCAGACCAGATAACAGCCAAAATAAATCACGATCGTCCACGGGATCACCGGGATCTGCTGGTCCAGCACCGTTTCTATATTGTAATGTTTCCACGAACTGGTAAGCGGCCGCGTTCCAAAATAAGCGATAAAATTCGCTGTCAGCGTCAGAATTAGCGGCAGGATACCATAGTATGGAAACTTTCTTCTCTCGTCTCTCTTCAAAATCCGTCCTCCCTTGTCTCAAACACGTATCAGTATACGCAAAAACATTCCCTGACACAACCCAGTTCCGCTCGTTTTCAGAAACCTTAATAAAATCTTCTGTTTTTCGGCAGGGAAAAAGAAAGATTTAGAAGATTCGCAGAGAAAAAAACGACCATATAGGGCTTCACGGGTGTTCCTATATGGTCGTTTTCTTTCAGCATCGTATTTTTGTCATAAACGAATTTTTTATTCAATCATCATGGCATCGCCGAAGGAGAAAAAGCGGTATTTTTCTCTTACAGCCTCTTCATAAGCTGCCATAATATGCTCTTTTCCAGCCAGTGCCGATACCAGCATCACCAGTGTGGACTCCGGCAGATGGAAATTGGTGATCAGTCCGTCGATCATCTTGAAGCGGTAACCCGGATAGATAAAGATCTCGGTCCAGCCGCTTCCGGCTTTTAAAATGCCGTCCTCGCCGGTTGCCGACTCCAGAGTACGGCAGCTCGTTGTTCCGACTGCGATCACACGGCCGCCTGCTGCTTTCGTATCGTTGATCAGTTTTGCCTGATCTTCTTCTACCACATAGAACTCAGAGTGCATGTGATGCTGGGTGACATCCTCCACTTTCACCGGACGGAAGGTGCCAAGGCCGACATGCAGGGTTACATGGGCGATCTTTACACCGGCATCCTGTACCTGCTGCAGAAGCTCTTTTGTAAAGTGCAGTCCTGCGGTCGGAGCTGCTGCGGAGCCTTCGTGTTTTGCGTATACCGTCTGATAACGGTTCTTGTCCTGCAGTTTATGTGTGATATATGGCGGCAGCGGCATTTCACCAAGCTGATCCAGAATTTCTTCAAAAATGCCTTCATAGCGGAACTGGATCAGGCGGTTTCCTTCATCCACGATATCGACTACTTCGCCTGTCAGAATTCCGTCTCCAAAGGATATTACGGTTCCGACCTTGCATTTTTTGCCCGGTTTTACCAGCGTTTCCCAGATGTCATTTTCTTTTCTCTTTAAAAGAAGAATCTCAATTGCTGCATCCGTTCCGACCTTGGAACCATAAAGACGCGCCGGAATTACCTTCGTATCATTGATAACCAGACAGTCGCCTGGTTTCAGATACTGCAGAATATCACGGAAATGACCATGCTTATATTCACCTGTCGTTTTATCCAGATGCATCAGGCGGGAAGCGCTGCGGTCTTCCAATGGATCCTGTGCAATCAGTTCTTTTGGCAGATCATAATAAAAATCTGATGTTTTCATTTGTTTCCTCCATTCTATGGCAGCCGGCATGATTCGCCGGATTTGCTCTGTTCATTCAACTTTTTTTGCCCAACGGATCCATTATAGCATTTTCCGTACTTTCTGACAAGGAATTCTCTCGAATCCCAATCATCTCCTGTGTGGTCTACTCGATCACTGCCCGGCTTCCTACACCATCCCGGCTTCGATTTTTCGTCACAATGATTTTTTTCTCAATCCGCTCTTTTAACTTGGGCACATGAGAAATAATTCCGACCAGACAGTTTCCATCCGCCAGACCTTCCAGTGCTTTCACCGCCTGATTCAGGGACTCTTCATCGAGAGAACCAAAACCTTCGTCCACAAACATGGAATCTAACCGGATTCCTCCTGCATACGACTGAATTTCATCTGACAGGCCAAGTGCCAGCGAAAGCGATGCCTGAAACGATTCGCCGCCGGAGAGCGTGCGGACACTCCGCTCCGTTCCGTTATAATGGTCAATCACATTCAGTTCCAATCCGGCTTTTTCTTTCTTATTCGTGCCGTCTTCCTGCCGTTTCAGCTCATACTGTCCCTGGCTCATCGTCAGGAAACGCACATTGGCTTTTCGCAGAATCCGGTCAAAATACGCCATCTGCACATACGTTTCCAGTTCAATCTTTTGCTTTCCGCTCACATTTCCACATGCGGTATCCGCAAGCGCATTGACCCATTTGTACTCTTCTTCCACGGTCTGCATCTGACTTTGCTGATTCCGAATGGCATCATATGTGTTCTGATTCGTATTTGCCGCGTGATACTGCTCGTTATAACGCTGATCCAGAACCTGTTTCTGTTCGGAAAGTCCCCTTAAATCTTCCTGTAATTCTATTTCTGACGGGAGCGGCTGTTCCTGTGAATCCGCTGTTTCTAACGCCTGAATCGCCGTAAGCGCCGCCTGTACTTCCGTCAGTTTTTTCTGTATGGCATCCAGTTCCTCTTTTGCTGTTTTCTGTGCTTCTTCCAGCCGTTCTTTCTGTGCTTCCCAGGCTGCAATATGTTCCAGAAGTTCTGTTTCTTCTTTTCCCGCAAGCTGCGCCTCTTTTTCCCGGATCTTTTCCAGCAGTGCTTTTCTTTCAGCCTTTTGTTCCGTTTCCCGCAGCTCTTTTTTGCGAATTTCCTGTTCTCTTTGCTCCGTTTTCTGTGTTTCTTCCTGGATTTCCTGTCGGATCTTTTTCAGTTCCTCCTGTTCTGCAAGAATACATTGTTTCTGTTCTGTCAGTTCTTTTCGCTTTTGTTTCAGCCAGTGCTGTTCCCATACAGACCGAATCCACAGTTCTCTTTCCGCATCTGCAAGTTTTTCTGCGATTTCCGATCCCGTAAATTCATTTATCTGTTTTTTCACCGTTTCTGCACTTACCAGATCCTTCAGCTGCTCCTTCCCATCTCCAGGCCTGCCTTCGGATTTCGCTCCTGTTTTCTGCTGATCCTGTTCTGCCCAGATCGCTCTCTGCTCTTCCAGATTTTCCAGCAGTTTCTCTTCTTGTTCCTTCCATCTCTTCCGATCGCTTTGCAGTACTTCAAGACGGCTCCGCACCTTCTGCAGCCGCTCATGATCCTCTTTCCGCTCAGCTTCCGCTTTTTTCTGCCGTGCGATACATTCTGCACGGCGGCTCACCTTTGCCCGCGTGGCAGCAATCTCTCCCTCACACTGTTTCTGTCTGTTTTTCCGGAAGGAAATCACCTGGGCAATCTGATCAGCCAGGGAGTTTCTGTCCTCGCTCTCCCCCGGACCCTTTCTTTGCGCAGGATTCTTTTTCTCCATAAAAGCAGTCGTTTTTTGCGCCTCCGCAATTTCTTTTTCCAACTGTTCTTCCAGTGCTCTTTTGGTTCCTTCTGCCCGGCCAAGCTGTGTCTGTTCCGCTGCAATGGTCTTTTTTATGCTTTCCAGTCTTTTCTGCCGTTCTGTCTGTCTTTTTTCCAGTTCCGCATATTCCATCTGACGTACTTTCTGTGTTTCTTCTTCCTTCCGAAGCTGCTCTGCCTTCTCGACCGCTTCCTGTTGAAATAAAACATCCGGCATCTGTGAAAGTCGCTTCTGTTCGTGTTCTTTCTGACTCTCGGGCAGTTCTCTTAACAGCCATTCCGTTAGCTGTGCACGTTTTTCCTTTACCTGTCTGCGGCAGCTGCCCGCAGCCTCGCTTTGTCCCGCAGCTGCTTCCTCCTGCATCCGAAGTTCTTCTTTCTTGTGATCCAGCGTTTCTTTATCTGGCGTATGTTCTGCTCGTCTGGCAGGCTGCGGATGATGAATAGCGCCGCAGACCGGGCATGGTTCTCCCTCTGTCAGTTTTTCTGCCAGAATTCCCGCCTGTGCATCCAGAAATAAAGATTCCATCGCCTGATATGTTTCCCGTAAAGCATCTCTCTTTTTGATTTCACGCTGGTATGCACCTTGCTTTTCTTCCAGTTCTTTGCGTCCCTGCTCCCAGCTTTCCAGCAGATTTTCCAGCGTTTCCAGCTTCTGGTGGTATTTTTCCTGCAGCAGCGCGGCTCCGTCTCTTTCGGCCAGATGTTCTGCCGTTGTCGCGATATCCGCCTGTAAGTTCTCTTCTTCCTTTCGCAGTTGTGTCACCTGCGCGGCAATCTGCGTCCTTTCAGCCGTCGTTCTCTCCAGCTGTTTTTTCGTTTCTTCTAAAGTGTGGATTTTCTGTTCCAGATTTTTCTTTTCATCCAGCAGTTTTTCGCAGACCTGATCCTGCCCGGCCAGCCTTTCTGCCTCTTCGGCTGCCCTGGCCGCTGTCTCCTCTGTTTCTTTTATTTTTTTACAAAGAACGCTTTCCTCTTCTTTGTTTGCCGTTTCCTCTTTGACTGCGCCTGCAATTGTCTCGCAGTATGCTTCCATCTGCTGTATCTGCTCTGCGGCATACGCTTCTTTTTGTTCCGTCCGTGCAAGTTTCACCTCCGCATCAGAGAGACGTTCTTCCCGTGCTTTCTTCTGTTCCAGGACTTTTTTTGCACGCTCCTGCTCTGTCTGAAGCTGTTCTTTTGCTTCTGTTGCTGCCTGCAGTTCCTTTTGCAGCTGTGTCATTGCACTTTGCTCCTGCTGCACTTTTCGCAGCAGTTCCAGACACACTTTTTCTTCCCGAATCTGCTCTTCCAACTGCTTACAAATCTCTGCCTCTTTCTCTGCCTGCTCACTTCTCTTTTTCTTTTCTTCTTCCTTCGGAAGCAGAGTCTCCCATTCTTTTTCTTTCTGCTCTTTCTCTTTTTGTCTCGTCTGTCGCTCTTTTATTTTTCCCAAAAGCTGGTTTTTCTTTTCGATCTCTTCATTTAGCGTACTCTGCTCGTCTTGCAGCGCCTTTAATTTCTCATCGTCCCATTCGATGCAGCGTGCAAGCAGTTCCATACCGCGCATAACCTGGCCGTCGAATTTATTTTTCTTCAGCCGGTCAAACTCTGTTTTCCATTCTGCCTCTTCCGGGCAGACAACATTTTCCAGATACTGGCTGATGCTGCGTTTCTTTTCATCGTATATTTTCCAGCACTCCTTTGCTGCTTCCCGCAGACGCTTCTGCAGCTCCTGATAAATCTCTGTGTGAAACATTTTCCGGAAAATTTCACTCCGATCCGCTGTTCCTGTCAGCAGAAGCTTCTGGAAATCTCCCTGCGCAATCATCGCAATCTGTCGGAACTGACGCTGATCCAGCCCGAGAAGTTCTGTCACTTTCTTTGTCACTTCCGAAGTTTTCGTAACCGGCTGCCGCTCATCCGGAAAAATCAGTTCTGCATTCGCTTTCTCCATCGTCATGCCCTGTCCGCGGTCCTTCGGGCGCAGATATTCCGGGTTTCTCTTTACCGTATAGTCCTTTCCCTGATACGTAAACGTAAGCTCTACGAAGGTACGCACCTCCGGTTTTGCATACTTACTGCGGAACATTTCGCCTTTCCGGATTTCACCGCTCGCTTCCCCGTAAAGCGCAAACGTGATGGCATCAAAAATCGTTGTTTTTCCAGCGCCGGTGTCCCCCGTAATCAGATACAGACCGCCGCCCAGCCGGTCAAAATCAAGTTCTATCCGGTCCGCATACGGTCCGAATGCACTGATGACTAATTTCTTTGGTTTCATGCCTTCATCCCCCGTAACAATTCTTCCACCAGCGCTTTCTGCTGTGCGGTCATGCTCTGATTATTCTGTAATTCATAAAATTCCCGGAACAGTTCCAGTTCTGATTTTTCCTCCACTCGTTCCGCCGTGCCAATGTCTGCAGCAGACCGGGTTCTTTTGTTATCGTACTCCAGGCGCATCAGGTTCGGATAGATCGTTCGGAGTTTTGCCATTCCATCCGGCACATCTTCTTCATCCGTCAACGTCACCAGAAGGTAATCCTCGCAGTCGCTGTTCTCATAAAATCTTTTTGCCGTGACTTCCAGATACGTCCCCCGGATTTTCCTGAGATCGTGCAAGGGCTTTAATGGAATTGTTCTAAGCTCCACCGTTCCTTTTTCTTTTAATTCGATCACCGTAATCGTTTTTTCCTGTCCTGCTTCCGAAAAAGAATATTTCAGCGGCGAACCGCAATAGCGAACCGTGTCTCTTTCCACCTTCTGTGGGCTGTGGATGTGCCCCAGTGCAGCATAATCAAACTTTTCAAACAATTCTGCCGGAATCTGATCCAAGTCGCCAACCTGCAGTTCTTCTGCATCACATCGTTTTGCCCCGGTTACGAACTGATGGGCCAGAATCACATTTCGATCCTGTTCATCAACCAGATCCTGTTCCAGTGCAATCCGAACTGCATCCGCTGTACACATTACTTCTTCCGCACGCTCCGGCAGGGCATGACGCACCACCGCAGGCCGTAAAAACGGAAGCAGATGAATCCACACCGTGCCATACGCATCCTGCAGCGGAATTTTCTCTATCGTTCCATTGTATACCTTTGAAAAATATATCCCGCTTTTTCCCATCAGGCTGGATCCAAATGCCAGACGCTCGGCGGAATCATGGTTTCCACTGATAATAAAAGTGAGAATCCGATTGGTGGAAAGCTCTGTCAGAAACGCGTCAAAAACCTGAACCGCTTCTGCACTTGGAATCGTACTGTCGTAAATATCTCCGGAAAGCAGTACGCCATCTGGTCTCTCTCTTTTTGCAGCATGCAGAATCTGCGACAAAATGTACTTCTGATCCTCGATCATCGAAAATTCATTGACTCGCTTTCCGATGTGGAGATCGGATAAGTGGAATAATTTCATAAGCGCCTCCCTGTCATTTTCCATGGTATTGTAATCTGCCGGGCCCGCCACTGGCAGCCCCCTCCGAACGTAAAACAACAAAAGCCCCTGCTTTCGCAGGAGCTCTCTCTTTCGTAGCGAGAGGGGGATTCGAACCCTCGACACCGCGGGTATGAACCGCGTGCTCTAGCCAACTGAGCTATCTCGCCATACTATATTTTTAGAAGTATGGGGCCTACAGGGCTCGAACCTGTGACCCTCTGCTTGTAAGGCAGATGCTCTCCCAGCTGAGCTAAGACCCCATATCTGTTTTCTAGCAGTTCTTACGTCCTGCTGACAATATGTATATTAGCACGCTTTGTTCTGTTTGTCAACGATATTTTTTGAAATTTTTCAAATTTTTTCTTTTGTTTCTACAATACCAGCGATTTCATGTCCTTCCGGCATACGCTGTCTTTAACTATCCAAAGTTATTTTTTCTATGCATCTTTCCGCTTTCTCATCTCTTCCAGTTTCTGGTTCATGCTTTCCGCCACCATATGGTCATTTACATATACGATCAGATTCACCGTAACATAAACTCCAATAACCAAAACCTCCATCAGCACGACCATTTTAGCTTTGCTGAAGTAAAACCATCCGAACGCTCTGCCAAGTCCCAGGGCAGCACAATTGACATAGATAAAATAGATGATCTGCCGTGCAATCATGCCCTGTTTGGATACTTCTTTTCCTTCCTCATCCGGGTACATCAGAATCGGGATGGAGCATACAGCGGAAACCAGAAGAATCTGCCAGAGAATCATGACACTGATCTGGGCATCCAGACCGCACATCACAGTAATATAGATCGCGGACGCAAGCAGAACGCACACGGTAATTTTCGAAAAAATATTTGCAAGAATTTTTATTTTATTCATCATTGTTTTCGCCTCCCTACAATCCCAGTCGTTCTTTCAGAACCGGCACATACTGCCGGGAAATAACCACTTTTTCCTCATTTTCGAGTAACGCTTCAAATCTGCCGCCAAAAGCAGGCGACAAATGCCGGATTTTGTCCAGATTTAGAATCATGGATTTGGAGGCCCGCATAAATGGAAAAGACACCAGCTGTTCTTCTAACTGATACAGTTTTTCTTTAACTTCATAAACATTCTTTTGTCCATAGGCAAAAACCTTATTGTCCGTTGCCTCAAAATAAAAAATATCCGGAAGTGCCAGAAGAGTAATTCCTTTTGCATCGTATCCCGTAATTTTCCGATCCCCGTTTTTCAGTTTGCAGATCAGATGGTTGATGTCCTCCGTCAGCACACGGCATTTGATGATGATTTCTTCCTCTTCGTCCGGAAATGGATTGATGATCGTTATCTTCACATTAGTCCCCTCTTTTCTTTTCCCTATCCTCTTTTATATCGGATTTTCTTGGAGATGTCTATCCCTTGTATGGTATGCTGTATAAAAATTTTCGAATCAGTTTCAACTTTTTTGCTGTATACGGCTGATAGCGGATCGGAAAATCCATCCATGTCTTTTTATCCACGATGCTGCGCTTATGTGTGAATTCCGCAAATCCGGCCTCACCGTGATAGCCGCCCATACCGCTTTCTCCTACACCGCCAAACGGCATCTCACTGGTAGCAAGATGAATCAGTGTGTCGTTGATGCAGCCACCGCCAAACCGGCACATCTCCAGAACCGTTTTCTTCACCTTTTTGTTTTCCGTAAAGCAGTACAGGGCAAGCGGTTTGGGGCGTTGATTGATCCAGGAGAGTGCATCCTCAAGTTTTTCATACGTCAATACTGGCAGGATGGGACCAAAAATCTCCTCCTGCATGACCGCATCTTCCCATTCTACGTGATCCAACACAGTAGGTTCGATCCGCAGATCTTTCCTGTCAAAATTTCCACCACAGACCACTTTATCCTGATCTATCAGACCAAGCAGACGGTCAAAATGCTTTTCGTTAATGATCTTTCCATACTCTGAATTGAAAAGTGGATCTCCAAACTGTTTCCTGATTTCCTGCCGGAGCGCTTCCACGAGTTCGTCATGCACCGATGCATCACAGAGAATATAGTCGGGAGCCACACAGGTCTGTCCGCAGTTGATAAACTTTCCAAAGACAATTCGTCTTGCCGCAAGCCGGATCTTACTGCTTTTTTCTACAATGCATGGGCTTTTTCCGCCAAGTTCCAGTGTCACGGGCGTCAGATGTCTTGCAGCACTTTCCATGACCTGCTTTCCGACCGCTGCACTTCCTGTGAAAAAAATCTTATCAAATTTTTCCTGTAAAAGTGCCTGATTTTCCTCCCGTCCGCCTAAAACAACGGCAACATATTCCGGTGGAAAACATTCTTCTAACAGATCTTTCAGGGCATTTGCACTGACCGGTGCATAAGCACTTGGCTTTACCACCGCAGTATTTCCTGCCGCAATGGCATCTACCAGCGGTTCTAACGTCAGCAGAACAGGGTAATTCCACGGGCTCATAATCAGCACATTGCCATAAGGAGAAGGGCTTTGATAACTTTTTGCAGCGAACTGCGCCAGCGGTGTTCTGACATGTTTTGTTCTGCAAAGCCGCCCTAAGTGCTGCTTCATCCAGCGGATTTCCCCCTGCACCAGTCCAATCTCACACATCACACTCTCCGTCTTGCTCTTTCCAAGATCCGTATGCAGCGCTTTGCAGAGGATCTGCTCCTGTTTTTGCAAGGCCTTTTCCAATCTGCTCAAAGCCTCCATCCGCACCTTCACAGGCAATGTGGCTCCAGATGCAAAATACTCTCTTTGCTGTTCCATAAGTGTTTCGAGCATTAATTTTTCCATTCCATTCTCCTTTTCTCAAAGCGGCAGAAATGATTTTGGGGCACGCTCTGGTACATTCCATCGCTATTCGATAGCATATCATATATTCTTATCCGAAAACAGCATTTATCCCAAAGAAATAAGAAAAGCCGCCAACTCTGAATTATTTTTCTTCAGAATTGGCAGCTCTCTATTTGTTACTGACAAGCGGATATTCGCAATCCACTCTCCTGCTTACTTCCCTAAAATGTAAACTTAAATTCGTGTCTGACAATTTTTTAACTTTCATAATTTTTCAAAGCTAATTTTACCAGATATTCCGTAGTGCCTTCCTCATACTTTTTCTTCCCCGTCAGACAAAATCCATGTCTTTTATAGAAAGAAATCGCTCCTATATTCTTTTCCAGTGCCCATACATACGCCGCATCCTTATCTTCCATCGCAAATTGAATGAGCGCATGACCGATTCCTGCTTTTTGAAAAAATGGATCCACATACAGTTTTACGATTTCTTTTTCCTCAATCTGGATAAAACCTTTGATGAGTCCGTCATCAAAGACATACGTATGAGACAGTACCTCTTCTTTTCCAAAGTAATGATTGATCGCAGAAACCACCTGCAATTCGCTGAAAGAATATTCCGGATCCTGAAAAATCGGAAAATAGTGGATTCTGTTGTTAAGAACAAATATTTCAGCGATTCTTGATAAATCATTGCTTTTGGCCCTGCGGATCGTCACTTCGTTGCTTTTTTCTTCCGCATTCACAAATTTTTTTCCTAATATTTGCGAAAGTTCTATCTCTCCATCCTCTTCCACCCCAGTTTCCACAAACCCGGCTCTATGATAAAGCTTTAATGCAATCTGGTTCTCCTGCTTGCAGGTGAGTGTCACTCTGTCAGAATCACCAAACGGTTTTGTTTCAATGTAATCGATCACCTGAGTAAGAGCAGCACTTCCATATCCTTTTCCCTGCGAGGAAGCATCGATCATCATATGCCAGATATCATATTCCGGGATATCATAATCGTAGACGACCATCACATAACCGACCATTTTATCCTCATTATAAATTCCAAATGGCTGACACTGATCCCGGTAAACGTATGCCTGTGCCAGACTTCGGACGGGATGGGAAACATATGATTCCTGCCCTTTGGCCAGGCGCAGGTTGAATGCATCCAGGAAATTGTCCTCTGTGATTTTTTTCAAATGTACCATAAATCCTCTCATCTCCTTCTGTTCCTGTGTTCCGCAATTCTGCGATTATTTCCCATCTTTCTCCGGAAGAGCTGTCATGCACAAAAAAATAATTCCAAATACCACAACACATCCAACCATAAGCATCACCATCTGATTTACACTTACTACAGACCCCTGGAACTTCGGGTTACAATCCAGTGTATCACGAATCGCAGTAATCATTTCTTCTGGCAGCTGATTGTTCTCCATCTCTTCGAAGATTCCACGGAGCATATGATTTTTCAACAGAGAAGTTCCGTAGGTACTTGGCAGATACGACAGTACTTTCTGCAGGCCGCTGCCGAAATTTGAAATCGGCATGTAAGCTCCGCATAAAAATCCATACCCGGCACTTACGATCGTTCCCACTGCGGATAACTGACCCTGGGTTGTCAGTGGAAAACTGACGATGCTTGACAACGTGCTTCCAAAGAGTACCAGTAAAATTTCATCGAGAAGAACCCAGAATACATCTACAGCGCTCATATACCAGCCCATTTTGTACATATAGCCAAGGCATAATACAAGCGCAAGCCCATTCACCAGCAGGGAATTGACTACAGTAGATAAAAAATACCCAAGATAAAGCTGTGCTTTGCTGATTGGCGATACATTAAAATCTTTCCTTGTTCCGTTTGCCCGGTCCTGTACCATCGTAAGATTCACGCAGAATGTCACAGTCACACAGCTGACTGCCAGAAGAGCCGCGGCAAGCTGTGCGGCCACCGTTCCATCGACCAGTTTGTCTGAGATTGTAATCATGTCCGGGATCGCGGACACAAAGGAATCTCTGTATACGTTTGCCAGAAATGTAGCATACAGCAAAATCAGAATTCCCGGAGTAATTAAAGCCGAAAAAAACATTCCTCTGTCTTTAAAAAACAATTTTCTGTTTCGACTTATAAGTGCAAATACTGCCTTCATCTGTGCTCACCTCCCAATGTTTTTCCGGTTACAGCAAGAAATACATCATCCATTCTGCCCTTTACCACTTCATAATCACGGAATATTTCCTGATGTTCCACGATCAGCCGGGTAGCCTCTGCGGTATTTTTTACTTTTAACTGATAGCCATCCCGGATCTTTTTATACTCTCTGCCCAGTGTTTTGATTTCTTCTCCTGTCACACCATAAACAGACATAGTGTCCTGCACATACTCATTTTTCAGCTCAAAAGGAGTTCCTTCTGCCACGATGCTTCCTTTATCCAGAATCACCACATAACCGGCATTTGCAGCTTCTTCCATGTAGTGCGTAGTCAGAAAAACTGTCAGCTTTTCTTCCACTCGAAGTTTTTCAATGATATCCCAGATCAAAAGCCGCGTCTGTGGGTCAAGTCCTGTCGTTGGTTCATCTAAAATCAGAAGTTCGGGCCGATGCAGCAAGGCTCTTGCAATATCAATTCTTCTTCTCTGTCCGCCGGACAGTTTTCCGACCGGCCGGTTCAGATAATCTCCGAAATCAAAAATCTCCACCAGTTCCCGCAATCTTTTTTCAAACGCTTTTCCTGTTATTCCATAAAGCGCTGCTCTGTTTTTCAGATTTTCCCTGACGGTAAGTGGCTTGTCCAGCACACTGTCCTGAAATACCACGCCAAGCATTGTTCCAACTTTCCTTCCGATCTTATCCAGATCTGTGCCCTGGATCTGAACCGTTCCGCTGTCTTTGCGAAGCTGCCCGCAGATGATCGAAATCGTTGTGCTCTTCCCTGCCCCGTTTACACCAAGGAATGCAAAGAACTCTCCTTTTTTCACCTGAAAACTCAGATCATTGACTGCTTTTACATCACCAAAGCTTTTCTTTAAATGAGTGATTTTAATCATATCTGTTTCCATTACGCCTGCCCTCTCCTTTGATTTCTTTGCTGTTCCACATAAAAAATATCAGACAATTTCAATTGATACAAAACGTGATTTTTATATCCACATACCGATGTTTGTCCAAATACAGCTTCCCGAACATTCTGCACCCAGGATGCTTCCCTGTTGTGGCAATATACCATAACATGTTCTTCCTGCTTTGGATCAATCTGTTCCACCTCACATTTCATCCATCTCACCCCCAGTTATTCCTATTTCTTTTATATATGATTTTACAGCATTCGTCCAGTCTGCATGATGTGAAATGCAGAAATTCGCGGGTAAGATGCCAATTTCTGTTGTCTGCTCGTCTGGCGCATAGGAATTCATAAAAATAAGTGGAAAGCCATGTCAATGGACATGCAACTTTCCACTTATTCATTTTCATAAATTTTTTAATCACTTGAAACTCCACGTCATGAATTCCCGCTTATCTTAATACTTCATCTTTGATCTGTTGTCCTTCCATCTTTTCAACATTCCTCTTCTCAAAATGAGTTATGAATACGAAATCCTAAAATAGTCTAAATATTCCTTATACCGATCCTGCGCTGTCAGACAGGTATCCATCAGATAACCTTTTTCATTGTTCCATTCTTTCAGACCACGATAATAAAACATCTTCAGATCCTCTTCGATCATGAACGGAACGATATTGTACTTCAGGCATTCCTTGAACATAAGCAATCGGCCTACACATAATTTCTTCTCATCTTCAACAACTAATACTCTCAATTTATTTTTCTCCATTTTCTTAACAGGAATTTTACACCCTCTATTGTACAATGCAAACATCGAAAGGTCAATAAACGGACTTTGAACATTGAAAGGAGTATTTTAATGAAATCTGAAAAAGCAACACAGATTCTTTTACTTGCAGCCGGTCTGGTGTTTTTCCTTGTCGGGATCTTCCGCGGAGAAGCAGCGGTTGTTCTTAGCAAGGCAATAAAATTATGTATGGAGTGTGTAGGAATTGGATAAGAAAATGAAATCAAACAAAAACTTTCTGGCCCGCTTCCGCGGATGGATTCAGGCAGCTGCTACACTGCTGACCAACATTCACATCCCGAATCTGTTTAAAGGGAAAATTTATCAGGGAAATGTAAAAACGATGTGCGTCCCGGGACTAAACTGTTACTCTTGTCCTGCCGCCACAGGTGCCTGTCCGATTGGAGCTTTTCAAGCCGTGGTCGGTTCTTCAAAATTCAAATTTACCTACTACATCACCGGATTTTTCATCCTGTTAGGTGTTCTGTTAGGGCGGTTTATCTGTGGATTTCTCTGTCCGTTTGGATGGTTCCAGGATCTGCTGCATAAGATTCCGGGCAAGAAACTTTCCACCGCAAAACTGAAGCCTCTGCGGTATCTGAAATATGTGATTCTGGTCGTCTTTGTTATACTACTTCCGGCATTTGTAACCAATTCACTTGGTATGGGAGATCCTTTCTTCTGCAAATACATTTGCCCACAAGGCGTACTTGAAGGCGCAATTCCACTGTCACTTGCCAACTCAGGAATCCGTGCCGCACTCGGACATTTATTTACATTTAAGTTCACAGTCCTTGCGCTTTTCATCATCCTGAGCATCTTGTTTTACCGTCCATTTTGTAAATGGATCTGCCCGCTGGGTGCTATTTACTCACTGTTTAACAAGGTATCTTTTCTTAAGATTCAGGTTGATCATGAGAAATGTGTTGGCTGCCAGAAATGTAGTCGTGTCTGTAAGATGGATGTCAATGTAGTAGACACACCAAACCATCCGGAGTGTATCCGATGCGGAGAATGTATGAAAGCCTGCCCGACTGATGCAATCTGCTATCATTACGGATTTTCAACTAAGAAACAGGCTGAAAATAAAAACTAATAAAACGTAATTTAAAGGAGATTTAAAATCATGAAAAACAAAACACTTAGAACAAACTCAATGAAATTAAAAAAGGTAATTGCTGCATCCCTTGCCATTTCTGTACTTTTTGCGTTTACAGGCTGCGGAAATTCCTCCTCAACAGACAATACAAACACAAAACAGGAATCTTCTTCCACAACAGAAACGGGCAGCGCAGACGAGCTGAACAAAAAACGGGATGACCTTTACCAGCAGGAAAACCAGCTTTTTGCTGATCACAAAGATGCATGGGACAAAGCCTTTGGTCTTATGAACAAGAACGCTGCCGGTGATGACAAGAGCGGAAACTATGCTGATACCCTCGCAAGCACAGTGGAATCTAACAAAGACTCTTTCTCTAAAGAAGAATATGAAACTCTGTGCAAAGACATCGAGACAATCCGCGGAATTGAAGAAGAAATTGCCAAGCTTGAGAAAGAGATTGCTGCATCCGATTCCTCTGACAGCTCTTCCTCCAAATCAAACGAATCCACAGCTGTATTCAAAGGTTTCAAAGGAAAAGATCTGGATGGAAACGATGTAGATGACAGTCTTTTCGCTAAAAATAAAGTTACAGTTGTAAATTTCTGGTTCAGTGGATGCAAGCCATGTGTCGGAGAGCTCTCTAAGCTGAATGAATTAAATGAGAAACTCAAAGAAATGGGTGGCGAAGTTGTTGGTATCAACATGGATACTTTAGACAACAATGAAGCCGGAATCAAAGAGGCAAAAGAAATCCTGAAAGCTCAGGGCGCTTCCTACAAGAACCTGACTTTCGATTCTAATTCAACAGTTGGAAACTATGCTGGAAAAGGAAACATCATGGCATTTCCTACAACCGTTCTTGTAGATAAAGACGGAAATATCGTTGGGGAACCTTTCATGGGTGGCATTGACGATCAGTCAAACTACGATCAGCTGATGAAGCAGATTCAGTCCGTACTGGACCAGAAATAATTACATAAATATCCTAGTTAGGGGGCAGTTACTGTTTGCAGTAACTGCTCCCTAACATTCAGCAGAATTTCACTGCACTGCTCGATGCTCCTGAAATCAGTTCTGACTTACTTCCGGCAAAACGGGAACCTGTTTCAGTCACAAGAGATAAATAAGATTTCACTGAACATCTCACTTATTCTCTTCCAAATCTTCCCAAGGTTTCAGACCCATTTCCTCCCAGGTGACACCATACGGTGCACCTCCGGAGGTGTAACCGGCAATAAAGAAAAATCTGTCATCTTGCAAGATTTCTTCTTTAGCCAGATTATCACTTGTTTCTTTTTTCCGTCTTGCTCGCCTCTGCTGCTTCTTTTGTATCGCAACAGCTGCTTTTTCTTCTGGAGTTTTCTTATGTTTGCCATAAGTGTTTCCAGTGTAATTCCATTCTGAATGTCTCTCAGGATACGTTCTTCATAACTCTTTTGACGCTTTTCTACAATTTTATAACTTTCTTATAATATCTTTTATTTCACCAATTTATGAATTACTTTTATCAGTAATTCCACATCAACAGGCTTAGCAACATGTTCATCCATTCCTGCTTCTTTTGCTCTTATTCTGTCCTCCGTGAAGGCATTTGCTGTCATTGCAATGATCGGTACCTCCTTTGCTTCCTCTCTGTCCAGAGACCTGATCATCTTTGTGGCTTCATAACCATTCATTACCGGCATCATAATGTCCATAAGAATGACATCAAATTCACCGGGTTCACTTTTTCTGAACAGCTCAACCGCTTCCTGCCCATTCCACGCTTTAATCACGTCCGCGCCCTCATTCTGAAGCATAAATTCAGCGATTTCCATATTCAGCTCATTATCTTCCGCCAGAAGAATATGCAATCCCTTTATAGATTTTTCGGATACCTCCTTCTGTTCTTCACGTTTATCCGCATCCGGATCTATTTTAAATGGAACCCGGATCACAAATGTCGTCCCTACGCCTTTTTCACTTTCAAAAGTAATGGTTCCACCCATTTTCTCGACCAGCTTCCTTGCAATGGCCATTCCCAGTCCGGTTCCGACAAACTTTGTGCGGCTTCCTGTATGTTCCTGTGCAAATGGTTCAAAAATATGTTTCTGGAACTCCTCAGTCATTCCGATTCCTGTATCCCGGCAGATAAATTCCATTGTCGTCATTCCTGGCTGTTCGGATGGGATTTCCATGCAGCTAAGATAAATATGTCCATTTTCTCTGTTATATTTCACTGCATTGGACAGGATATTCATCATCACACGTTTTACATACCCCGGACTTCCAATAAGATCACGGTGTATGATTTCTTTTTTCTCCCATACAATCCGGATATTCTGTTCTGCAGCAATCTGTTCAATTACAACAAGCACTTCCTCAGAGATTTTGCTCAGATTAAATGGACTCTCTTCCAGAACAACTTCACCCGACTCCAGCTTACTCATGTCCAGAACATCATTTACCAGTTCCAGCAACAGATTGGATGCCGCTTTAACCTTTGTTCTGTATTCCTTCTGCTTCTCCATATCATCTGCATAATGGTCTGCCATATTGATCAAACCGTAGATTCCATTAATCGGAGTCCTGATATCGTGGCTCATACGATGAAGGAACTCTGTTTTTGCCTCATTGGCGGCTTCTGCCTTTTTTGCTGCTGTCAGAAGTTCTGCTTTATATTTTTCATCTTTTTCAAATTCTTGTTTCCGGTGCGCCAGATTGGTTCTGTATGTCCAGAACCAGAATATGCCGAACATCAGAAAATAAAGAAAAATAACACCTATAACACTTAATGGAAGATTACAAAACACTTCCGTATCCGGAAGATATGCGTAGATATAATAATCACGCTGTTTCAGCATGATTCCATAACATCCAATTCCTTCCTTCCTAAAATGATAGATATGCTGACTGTCTGTATGCTTTTTCATTGCCTGAACAACTTCGTTGTCGGCTGTATTCTGTCCCAACAGGCTCTCATTATTGCTGGCAACAACGATTCCGTCGTCTGCAACGATAATCGTTCCATCTTTCTGGATACTATAACCATTTAAAAGCCCCTGTATCGTCAGCGTATAGTTTCTGGCAAATTCAGGAGATGTGTAATAATAGATTGCAACGATACCCGGTGCATCTTTTCTGGCGCAGGCTGCAATGTCAATAAAGGATCCATCTTCCCTGGTAAACCGTTCCGAATAGCTTCTTTCTTCATATCCGGCAAAATCCATGATAATTTCTTTTTGCAGATACTCCGTAATCTCATTAGCCAGAGACTCATCCGTGCTGTATTCACAGTCCGTCTTTCCTTCTGCATCCAGTACAATGATACCATCCACCCATAGAGTCTGCAGGTTTTCCTTCAGGAAATCCCGGCTTAGCTGACCGCCGTTTTCTATTTCCATATCGATATTCGTACTCATCTGTCTGGCACTTTCAATCGCACGGAGAAGACTTTTGGATTCCGAAGATTCATTATAATGGGTGTAGGTGGAACACTGCACTTTGACATAATTTACAATCTCTACCATTCTTTTCTCTGCTTCCGCTTTCTCCGCATGAAAGAAATAAAACAGAGAAACTACAGCCACACAGATTCCAATCAGACCACCGATCAGCTGGATTCGTTTTTCTTTTTTCTTTCTCTTAATATCCAAGATCATCCACCTCCAGATACTTCTGGGGATCATCCAGATATTTTTCAATAATTTTCAGGGATGTGCCATCCTGGCGCATTTCTTCCAGTGTCTGATCCATCTGCTCACAGATTCCCCTGTCATCCTCTTTTGCAAAAGCAACTCCTATCCCCACAACCATCAAAGGTTCTTCAAGGATGCGGAAGCTTGTATCATAATCCTTCATATACTGGACAATAGATTCCTCATGTGCGGCGACTGCATCTACATATCCTTTCCCAAGAAATGTATAGATCAGCTCCCTGTGTCCCAGACTGATCAGATTGCCCAGCTTGGGGATTCTCTGATCCGTCCGGTTCAGAAAGATGCCTTCCGGTTTGGTTGTGGACTGAACAGCCAAGTTCTTACCCTCCAGATCACTCAGTTTATAGATATCACTATTCTCATTTACAGCAACCACCTGACGGCTTGCTATATATGGTCCCGCCCAGCGGTAATCGTCAAGGCGTCCTTCCATGGAAAAGCAGCCCATGATACAGTCAATCTCTCCGCTCTCCACCAGTTCTTTTTTCTTCTCCCAGTTGATCTGGACAACCTCCACCTGATATCCCATTCTTTTGAAAGCTTCCGCAGCCAGTTCTACATCGATTCCCGTCGGTACACCATCCTCATTCAGATAATTGTATGGTGGATAGCTGTCGCTGCCGAGGGTAATAACAGGCTTTTCGGTTTTTTCTTTCGTGTTATCTGTGTTTTTACACCCCGCCAGGGTGACTGCTAAAATCCCTGCAAGCAGAATGCCTGCAATCACTCTTTTTCCTTTCATTTTCTATCTATCCCTAACTATCCTTTTCGATTCTTTTATGTCCGGTTACTTTCCATTTGTCACTGTTCAGTGACCTGCGGTTCGGTACCCCCCCCCGCCGGATTTTATGCTTCTAATCGTCTTTTCCAGTACCTTCATCTCAACCGGTTTTGAAACATGTGCATTCATACCGGCTGCCAGAGAATGCTGAATGTCCTCTGAGAATGCATTGGCAGTCATGGCAATGATCGGTATCGTCTTTGCCAGTTCATGGGAACTTCTGCGGATTGCCCTCGTCGCCTCATAGCCATTCATAACAGGCATCTGCACATCCATCAGGATCATGTCATAATCACCTGGAGCAGACTGCTCAAATGCCTTCAAAATCTCTTCACCATTTTCACAGATGGTACATTCCGCACCTGCTATCTTTAACAGTTCCGTCAGGATCTCTGCGTTCAACTCATTATCCTCTGCACACAGGAATTTCATTCCCTGCAGGATATTACCATCCTGCTCATCTGTTTCTTCTTGTGTCACCAGAGCAACTGTTCTATCCTCTGCAATTTTCAGATCCATGAGAACCTCAAAACAGCTTCCCTGTCCCAATTCACTCTCCACATCAATGGTACCTCCCATTGCCTCAACCAGATTCTTAGTAATCGCCATTCCAAGTCCGGTTCCCTGTATTTTATTTGTAAGGGAACTTTCCGCACGGGTAAACGCATCAAAAATTGTATCCTTGAAATCTGCCGACATTCCCATACCATTATCGCTAACTAAGAAACGGTACTTTGCATAGACAGATGACTTTGTCTCACATTCTTCTACAAAGAACTGAATTTCCCCACCTTCCTGGGTATACTTCACTGCATTGGAAAGCAGGTTGCTGAAAATCTGTATCAGGTGAACCTGATCCCCATTCACCCACTCATGTTGAATATTTTCTTTTATGATTGTAAGGGTCTGCTGCTTTTCATATATTTGAGTATGAAATATAGTGTCAAGTTCCTGTACAAGATCCAGAATAGAAAAGTCAGAATACTTGAATACTGTTTTTCCCGCCTCAATCTTGCTCATATCCAGAACGTCATTGATAATTCCCAACAGATGCTGCGATGAAATATCTATTTTATCTGCATACTCTATAACTTTTGCTTTATTACCTGCTTCATGTCTGATCAAAGATGTGATACCAATGATTGCATTCATAGGTGTGCGAATATCATGTGACATATTAGACAGGAAATCCGTTTTCGCCTTATTTGCATTTTCAGCTGTCTGTAAAGCCTCTGTTGCAACGTTCTTTGCCTTTTTCAGTTTTTGATTGACTACTTCCATTTCCTTCATTGTTTGTAAATGAAGTTCATTATTTCTTTTTTCATATTCTGCTTTTTGATCTGCAAGACTAAGTCTGGAAATACTGTAGAATAATCCGGCAAAAAGTAAAAGTATAAAACCTGCCATGAGTATTGTTGTAAACAACACCGTTTTCTGGTAATCCATCAGCACATTGTCCACAACTCCCTTGGCCACAATGCACACCAAAATGGTGTTGTTGCTTTCTATCGGGCAATACCCCAGATAATAGGGGTTCTGTTTTCCCAAAAGTGCAACTCCGGATTCTCTGTTATCAAACTTCTTTTTGAACAAATCAGCCTCTTCTTCTGTAATAGCCTGTTCCCCTTTTAAATGTTTTAACAAAGAATAATTACGCAGGTATTTATCTCCACTCTGGTTCGTATACGTAATATTTCCGTCATGATCCAGCATGAACAAATATGCTTTTCCATGATAACCTTTCAATTTTAACATGGAATCCAGTTTCGAATGATCATACACAGTTCCAATTGCCGTATAAGTTTCTCCATTGATCGTGTATTCCTGACATGGAATCGCAACCAGATAACCGTCTTTTTTCTTCTGATCATAATCAAGACGCACCAGTTTTCCAATATTGTATCCGTTCTTTAAGTCCAGCAGAAGTTTACTTGGCATATCAATCCGCATTTTTGTTCCACCTGCTGATATTGCCTGACCATTTTCCTGAAGGAATATAAGAGTACTTTCCGATTCTTTTTCCCATGCTTCAAAGAAATTTTTGTTCGTATCCGTTTCAAGAGACAGTTCCCTCTCATGAAGTAAGAATTCCTCAACCAACTGCAGCTGGCTGTAGTATCCACTCACCTGAAGATCATAGGTCTGCTGTATCTGTTCAACAACAGCTCCCATACTGCTTTTTCCATTTTCGCTGATATACTTATTAGACTTACTTATAAGATACTTGATACAAACTAAGCTTAAAAGAATCATAAGTAGTATAAGCAACAGCCTTGTTATTTTTTTTCTTTTGTTTACCTTTTGTTCTATCTCCACTTTTACTGTTCAACCTCTATATAGTCTTCCGGTGCTGACGGCTGCTGTCCATTTGACATTGCTTCGGTCCATGCACTTGATAATGTTGTATCTTTAAGCTGCTCAATCTCACATTTCAGATTTATTTTTTTCAAAACAGACATTGTGGTGTCTGTAAGAAGAATCGAGTATTCCTTTTCTTTGTCTATTTTCTTATCATTAACTGTTAAGTCCTTTAACGAAAATCCACTTTCCTCTTGATTGACGATCATTTTCATACCGGATGCAATTGGTAATTCGTATTTATTGGTTACGTAAAAATTCTCATCAGCATCAGCAAGATAATTTTCCACGAGTTCATAAACCTGTTTACCATTGATTTTTGCAACATATAATGGTGTATCTGAACTCTTCGCTGTCATCATGCCAACCCGGCTGCTGGTGCATTCTCCTTTGTACATAGAAGAAGTGAAATAATAATATGGTGCCAGAGCCAGCTGTGCATCATTTTCTTCTCTGATCGTAGTTAAAATGGAAGATGCTGCATCACGGCCATTTCTATCGTTCAGTGAAATGGAATATTCATTTTCAAAATTCACCGTTGCTTTTTCTTCTGGATCTTTACGATTCATTACACTGCGAAAAGTATCATAAGCCTGTATTTCATCCATTTCCCCTGACAGTAATCCGTGAACAGCCTCAAGACTTGCATCAAATGATTTTTGGGCGGAATATCGGATATAAACAGCATTATGATTAATTTCCTCTTCCAGTCCAGGCACATCCTGCATCATGGTTGGAACATCTGTATTCAATGAAATAACACCGCTTCCATCCGCAATCAGCTTTTGCCCCTCTTCTGAAATCATACAATCCAGCACATCCAGCGCAGTATCCAGTTTCTCCCGGTCTTTTTCCAGGTTTTTGTTAAATGCAATGTTTAAGGACGGAGTCATGTACACATAGGATTCATCCGATGTCTGTGAAAAGTAAGGAATACGGATCAGCTCCGCATCCATCTGTTTCTGCAGCTGCTGCATAACCGTCGGATGTCCATGAAACATTGCTGATTTTCCTTCGACAAACATCTGGGTTCCTGTATTGATATCAATATTGATATCTTCTTTACCAAAATGCGAGTCCTTAAGAAACTGACTGGTTTCTGAAAAAATACGTTTCCATAATACATCATCAAACTTTACTTCATCCGCTGCAGTCTCTGCACCGTTTCGCCATTCAATACCATCCAGGCTTGTAAACTCACCGATTGCCGCCGCCTGGATGATTTCATTATTAGACCAGTCTTCCCTAAGATCCATGGAATACGGTTTTATGCCATTATCATAAAACTGCTGACAGGCCTGTACATATTCCTCATAATTTTCTGGAATCTTTACGCCATACTGATCAAACAGTGTTTTGTTGGCAATGATCGTCTGCGGAATACCACAGATTGGCAGCCACTGGATTTCATCCTCCGCATTCTTATAATATTGCACCGCATAAGAATAATACTTGGAAACAACATCATAAGAAGCAAAATCCATAAGATAAGGCTGTAAGTCCTGTGCATCTGTTCCAGAAAATCGACGTACTGTTATAATATCCGGTAATTCATCATGTTCTTTAAAATAACTGTATAAATCGGTATCATTGTTACCTATAATAAATTCAATATCCTGATCTGGAAACTGTTCATGGATATAGGGTGCAATATTTTTCATCAAACGATTTTCCCACAGATAAACGGTAAGATGATCATCATTTATAGATACTTCTTTCTTTGACTGTCCACATCCAGACAAGACAGCAGATGCTACAAGTACACCTGACACCACTGCTATCAGACAACGTTTTGCCTTTTTCATACTTTTATTTTCCTCATTCTTTCCTGATAAAATCATTATTGTTACGTCTATGAAATAACACCGTAAAAAAGCACCGTCAGACAGACAGTGCACCTCATTTTATGCAACTGGCTGCCATTTTAAAGGCCCTGTAGCTTTGCGTCCCAGACTTTCATCTGGTTTGCCAATTTCCTTATTATAGCTTTAATCTTATGCAAAAAACTGATTTTATTATACTTTAGTGTTCTACTATACACAAGAAAAAAATTAACATTTTAACGTTCAAAAACAAAAAAAGAACAGCCGATACATATACTCGAACTGTTCTCCTACTTCCGAAGTCCACGCAGCATTGACATTACTGTTTCCTGCTTATTTGTACTCAGATCGTTCCATATCCCTAGAACTTCTTTCTGTTTTTCTGTCAGATTCTCTGAATTATCTTCCTGAAAAAACTGCGATAATGTCACGCCCAAAGCTGCACATATTTTTTCAAGTGTGATCAGCGACGGCAGGTTTTCCTGCTCTGGTTCATATGGTACTTACAATTCCACGTTGTATGTGATAAACTATTATTGTCCATTTGGACTACCTTTACAATCCTTTTTACAACAAGTATACTTATTATATCGAAAAAATAATATGAAAATATCTGCAGAAATTATTAAGATATTGCCAAAACATAGAAAACAAATCACGGAGATAACAGAAACCACACTTCCCATCGGACAGATCGCCCTGCAGACCGGCTTCAGCCAGCAGTCCTATTTCGGAAAATGTTTCCGTGAAAAAATGAACTGCTCCCCACGGGAATACCGCAAGAACAGAACCGAATGCCGCTTTGTATAAAATGGCATCCGGTTCTGTTCTTTTTATTTCGCTGCGGCACTTGCCCAAAACGCTCTGTTTCTTCCCGCAACCCATTTATTTTCTTTCACACAGTAGCTTCCTCTTAAACGAATATCTTCTGAAGAACTTCCGACCTCTACTGCATATCGTCCTTTTTCCACTTTCCAGTGCATATCAATGTCCAGAAAAGCCATTTGATCCGTTTTCACCTCAAAGCATACCGTTTTCTTTTCGCCCTTTCGCAGGTGAATGCGCTTAAAACCTGCCAGTTCTTTTACTGGTCTTGTCAGGCTGGCATATTCATCTCGTAAATAAAGCTGGACAACCTCATCTCCTTCACAGCTTCCCGTGTTCTCAACAGCGCAGGAGATCTGAACCGTATCTGCTGCCTTTTCATTTCCCATCGAGATATGTAAATCCGAATATGTAAATGTTGTATACGACAGTCCGTATCCAAAATAATATCTCGGTCTGTGCGGCATATTCACATAATTGGCAAAACCGATACTGCCGCTCTGATCCCAGGAGGAACCATATGGATGATTGTAATAAACCGGAAGCTGTCCCACTCCATAAGCAACGGTAACCGGAAGTTTTCCTCCCGGATTATATATTCCGGTTAAAATATCAACTACTGCTTCTGCTCCTGTTTCTGATGGACTCCATGCTTCCAGAATAGCATCTAAATATTCCTCTGCAGCATCACTGGAAATCGGTCTTCCATCAAAGTGAACGCCAACCAATGGTTTTCCAAGCTGCGCAGCCTTGCGAATAAATGCATCCTGACATTTTGGAAGGTTAATATCAGTACTGTCAATTCCTTCTCCCATTGATGCCATGGAACACGTTCCGTGCTTACCGCCAAGCGTCAGTATCACAATGTCTGCCTGCTTTGCTGCCTGCAGCGCTTCTTCAAAATGACTTTCGTCGTTTCCTGCAATCGGATAGCCATATGCATATAAAATCTCACTTTCCGGAAAGCGGATTTGGAATTCTTCATACAGATTTCTGCATTGCGGTTTCTGTCTTTTCAGGATCTGATCAAACTGCTCTGTCTCATCAGACTGAATATTGGTTCCCGGAACCGTAATAATCTCATCTGCATCTGCCTGTACAACTCCGCTTACACCTGCAATAGAATTGGCAATCGCATAGGTAGACTCCATCATACACATATGTGTGTATCCACCAAACATTTTTCTGGCATACCCGGCATGCGGTCCGATCACCGCGATTTTTTTCCCTTTTGCCGCAATCGGCAATACGCCGTCATTTTTCAGCAGTACCATGGATTCTCTGGCCGACCGCAGGGAAGTGTTCCTGTCTGCTTCCTGCATTACAAGAGCATGAAGCTCTTTTCCTTCCAGCGCATAGGGATTTTCAAATAAGCCCATTCTGAATTTTCCCTCCAGAACCCGCAAAACCGCTGTATCCAAAATATGGATATCCAGTTTTCCACTTGAAAACATCTCTTTTAATTTCTCATTATAGCCAGTACAGGACGGCATCTCGATATCCATTCCCGCATGAAGACACATCGCACCGGCTTCTTCAAATGTTTCTCCAATATGATGTACACTATGCGCATTTCCCACTGCACCGTAATCGCTGATGCACATGCCGTCAAATCCCATTTTTTCCCGAAGCAGTTTCGTAAGCATGTTATGAGAAGCAGATACATCTTCTCCATTCACAGCGCAATAACAAGGCATAATACCTTTCAGATCTGACTCTGTGATTGCTGCCTGGAAAGGTTTTGCAAACACTTCTTCTAAAAGTCGCGTCGGCGTTTCGCTGTGTGTTCCATGAATTCCACCCTGCGAATTATGAAAAGCCACAAAATGTTTTGCCACACTTTCTGCTTTTCTTGAAGCAACTGTATTCTTTTGTATTCCTTTCGTATACGCTGCCCCCATCGCACTTACAAGGGAAGCATCTTCTCCATAACTTTCTCCAAAACGGCCCATACGCGGATCTCTTGCCACATCCAGAACCGGTGCCAGTATATGGGTAATACCACAGGCCGTTTCCTGTCTGCTCACAATTTCTGCAATCTGTTCTTCCAGCTTGGGATCAAAGCTTGCTCCCCTGCCAATCCCAGACGGAAAACTGGTGGAGTCCTGAATGAAGGCCCCGCACAATCCTTCCATATGAAAGATTGCCGGTATTCGATGGGCACTGTTTTCCATCACAATCTTCTGCACTTTTCTCTGCCATGCAGCCACTTCATCAAGTGTCTCCATCCTGCGCATTTCCAGCGTGCTTACTTCTCCCATTCCGTATTTTGTCTCCTGCTGAATTTTTTCAAAGTTATAGGCATCCTGATCAAAAGGAAAAACACAGTTAATCTGTGCCATCTTTTCATCAAGGCTCATTTCTTTGAGCAGAAGAGAGGCTCTTTCTTTGGCACCCAGTGTATGATCCCTATATGATTTCATTTAAATACGCTCCCCTTTCTCAAATAACTTCAGAACATGTAACAATCTTGCAACACTCCTTTCCAGATCTTTTCTGGTAATCCGTCTCTCCTGATAGGCCTGCAAAATCTGCCGGATCACCGGCGGGCCACCCGGCATCACAATATCATTTCCCGCTGCCACAGCATCGCCGCCATCTGCGACAATATCCATATCGCCCCAGTCAGTAACGACAACACCATCAAAGTTCCATTCTTCCCGTAAAATATGCGTACACAAATCTCGATTTCCAGCTGCAAGAACCCCATTAATTTTATTAAACGATGTCATAATAAAGGATACTCCGGCATCTCGAACCAACATTTCAAAAGGTTTCAGATAAAGTTCCCGCAATGCACGTTCCGTAAGGATGGAATCTACCGCATCGTACCGCTTCTTCGCACTTCCTCTTCGATACGTTTCCTGTTCATTCACGGCAAAATGTTTGGGGCAGACGCGGACAGGATGATTTTCCTGAACGCCCTTTGTAATCTGGACCGCACAGATTCCGGTCAGATAAGGATCCTCCGAAAAATATTCAAAATTTCGCCCGCAAAGCGGATTCCGGTGCAGATTGACTGCTGGTGCCAGCCATACGTCAACCGCTTTCTTTTCGCACTCTGCGCCAACCGCATTTCCAAACGCTTCCCACAGTTCTTTATTGAATGCGCAGGAAATCAGCATAGCCGTTGGCCAGGCCCCCGTTCCCACACCTGCCGGTCCATCTTTATAAAAAATGGAATGAATACCTTTTTCTGGCATAGCCGGGGAGACATATCCTTTTGCTCCGACTGGATGATCGTTTTTGGTCAGTGGATTTCCCTGACCATCCAATATAGTTTCCGGCTGTTCCTGTTTGCTGAACGCTGCAAATGGAATTCCAGGTCCATACCCCACACACAATGCAGCCAGCTGTTCGATACTGAAATTTTTTACTTGTTCCATTTCATCCCGTAAAAGATCATATCTTTCCTGCTCTTTTAAACCATCGGTCTCTTCTTTTTTCTTTTCATGCATTCGGACCTTTTTTCGTCCTTCTCTTGCAGATAGTACCTGCAAATGCTCTACATTGCAGTTTTGCACGCAAAGACGATTCACACATTTTTTAATTACGTAATCTTCTCTTATCTGGATTTCTCCTGCAAAAATTGTCTCACGGGATGAATTTCCGATAAAAAACTGATATTTTCCCTTTTCCAGGATATATGATGCAGATGTCTCAACATATCCTGCCAGATCCTGCATGGATATTCGGATCGAAATATTCTGTTTCTCCCCCGGAGCAAGAAGTCTCGTTTTTGCAAAGCCTTTTAATTCTTTTTCCGGTTTTTCCGACTCTGTACCAGAGCAGGACAAATAAAGCTGTATCGTTTCTTTTCCTGCATAATTTCCGGAATTTGTTACCTCCGTAATAAATTCCACCTCTTCTTTTTCCTGTTTCATCTCTTTCGGAAGAATCGTAAACGATGTGTAAGACATTCCATATCCAAAGGGGTACAATACCTGTTTCCGAAAAGTATCAAAATAGCGATACCCCAGATAAATGTCTTCCTGATACACCGTTACCGGGCTTTTCGTATATCCTGTACTTCCATTTGCCTTTGCATCCAGTCCATAATTTTCGTAAGTTAAAATTTCATCTTCCTGTTCTTTATTCCAGGTGAAATTTTCTGCTGTCGGGTAGTCTTTGAAAGACTCTGCCATGGAAAAACTTAATTTGCCAGATGGATTCACAGCCCCCGTCAGAATATCAGCTAATGCTCCGCAGCCTTCTTCGCCCGGAATTCCCAGAAACACCACGGCCTTAATTGCGGAATAGGCGTTCACCCACTGCATATCGATCATTCCATTAATATTCAGTACAACGATCACATGTGGAAAAACACAGCACACCTGTTCCAGCAGTTCTTTTTCGGATTCGGTAAGTTCATAATCACCTTTGATGTGCCTGTCACATTCTTCCCCACCAGCATTCCTTCCCAGCACAAAAACAGCGGTATCGGTAAACTCCCTGGCTTTCTGCATCAGCTGCTCCGGAATGTGATACTCTGTCCACATCGGCTGATATTTTCCAAAGATCTCATACATAAAACCACAGTTCATATTTTCTACATTTGTGATATCAATACCGTCAATCACAAACTTTTCCGATTCGTTTTTTTGATGGCTGGTATAAAATTGTTTTAACCCTGCTTCTGCACAGATTCCTCTTTTTTCACATTCACATAAGAGATTCTTGTTTGCAAGGGATTTGGATGCTCCCGAACCGTTTCCCGAAAAAATGGTTTCTATCTGTGCCCGTCCCAAAAAAGCCACCTTTTTTTCTTTTAATGGCAAGATCTGCTCTTCATTTTTCAAAAGAACAATTGATTCTTCCACAAGTTCCTGAAAAATACTTTTTTTCATCTCTTTTCCTTTCTTTCTGCTGATGTCTTCATAAACAAGCCTCTTTTGTCTATTTACGCAATATAACATGGACTTCATGCATTTTTCCATCCTTGAAATCAGGCAGCACAAACCCATCTGCTTTGTCGGACATATCGCAAACTGCTCCGTCTGTCTTAATTTCAAGCACTCCTTTTTCCAGATGATCTGGATTTTCGATGATTACATGATAATCAGCACCTCGAAAATGTCTGGTCACTTCTGCCTTTTCCCATTCTTTCGGCAGACACGGATCGATCCGCAGTCCATCGTAATCCCGTTTGATTCCGAGAATTCCTTCGTACAATCCCATCATGCACCACGCAGAAGTTCCCGTTGTCCAGGACTGGTAGGATCTTCCATAATATCCGGGATTAGTAGAATAACAGTTTGTAAAAACATATGGTTCTGCTCCGGATTGCATGGATGGATTTTTATCACTGTCCGGCATAATTTTTTTCAGTGTTTCGAATGCTTTGCTTCCTCTCCCCACCTTGCAGTCCATCAGAATTTTAAACCCTGTAGCATGACAGTATACACCACCATTTTCAAACAATCCTGGCAGCATGCCGGACATTCTCCCTACATTTGGCGAATACTTCTGATACGGCGGAAGATTTAACGGAAATCCAAAATCATGCTCCATGGAATCCACTGCTTTTAATATCTTTGGTAATTTCTCTGCATCTGCAACATCTCCTAAAACAGCCCATGTCTGCGCGTTCAGATAAATTTTGCTTCCTTCGCTGTTTTTGGAACCAATATTCTCCACATCACTTAACGCCCGCATGTACCACGCTCCATCCCATGCATATGCATTAATGCTGTTTCGTAAGATACGATATTCCTCTGCTATTTTTCCGGCATATACCTGATCGCCTTTTTTCTTCAGTAATGCTTCTAATTCCTTCAGTGCCAGGCAGAACTGATGGGAAAGCATTACGGATTCCGCATATTCATCCGTTGTAACATTGAGTGCATCATTCCAGTCCGCAAAATAAATCCGTACCAGTCCATGCTTTCCTTTATCCTGCAGCAATCGATTCACAGCCGCTTTCACATGATCCAGAACAGCCGCCTTCCCTCCATCCTGCCATTCAATCTCCAGATCCAGGATAGAAAAGTCTCCCGTTTCTTTTATCAGCTGGCAGACAGCCCATATGATCCAGAACGGCTGATCGGAATACCGGGTATCATCATAAGGATACCACGTAAGAACTCCATGACCATCCCGAAACTGATGGCGAAGACATTCCAGAATCTCTTTTTTTGCTGTTTCCTGCCGATAGTTTAACAGGCCGACTGCAATCTGAAGATTATCGCGGACTCCTTTTTTCCCGACAATGCAAAAATCTACCTGTTTTTTCACCCAGTTATTCATCATGTGATTGATTTTTTCATCCGGCGTTTCCACGGTCAGCGAACGATATTTTTCCAGATAATGCGTTTCTGCTTTTTCAAGTTCCTTTTCCACAGCTGCAGAATTGGAAAACTTTTCCGATACCGCCCTTGCCTCTTCGAGTGATTCACTGATTCCAAATACAAACTGTAATTCTTTTTCTTCTCCTGGCTGTAGCACAATTTTATGCTGCAGCACACCGCCAAGAATAAAAAGGGCCGCTTTGGAATTTGTACAGTCTTTTCCCTTTACGACAATGTCCGGTCTCTGGAAAAGCGCGCTTGCTGATGCATCCAGCCTTGTTATGGTACTGGTTGTCCCGCAAAATGCTTCCAGATTTCCATCATATGCGTATGCCAGCTCTGATGCTGCCAGAAATGCGTTGTATCTTTTGTGCGGTGCGAAAGGATGTGCGGATCTGCAATATACACCCTTTAACTTTTCATCATAATCTGTTTCCATACAACGATACATTTCATAATATCGCGGATAAGAAAAGCCCTCCAGATAAAAGCTGACTGCTGAAAATATGCTGAGATGGCGCTGTCTTTCCCCTGTATTTTTTATTTTCAAAGTCCACACTTCCTGGTATCCTTCTTCCGGTACAAACAGCCGCCAGGAACTTGCAATATTCTGATAAGAAGACTGGATTCTGGAAGATCCAATGCTGTGTACGCACTGATAATTTTCTACTTCCGTATTTAATGGACCTTCGCCGATATTCCAGCATTCTTTGCTTTTCTCGTCTCTTAGATAGATATATCTTGCATCGTCCTGATTCATCATACACATATCTGCTTTTTCACTGAGGTAATAGCTGCGCCCATGTCCTGTCTGGGAAATCTGCGCACAGTAATGATTTTCATTCCACAGATAATTATACCAGTATCTTGGTGTTCTGGTTTCTGTTATAATGCAGGAATTTCCATCTTCTGAAAATGTATAAGGTTTCTTTTTTTCATTGCATAATGTATCGCTCATTTTCAATTCTCCTTATTTTTAACCTACAGAGCCTGCCACTGGCAGTTTCTGTAAATTGAATGACAACTGCAAAGTCGGTACAGTCTTTCCTGTACCGACCTTGTAGTTTCTCCGTTTATTTTTTCTCTTTTCTCGCAAGTACTTCTTCCCGCATCTTTGGTAATTTTTCTTCCAGATCAAATCTGGTAAAAATCAGGAACATAGCCAGGTTTACAACCAGCGGAAGATAGTTGGAAAATCCATAAATCGAATATCGCATGGAAGCAGTTGCACTTTCCAGCGATGCCTGATATCCGCCAATGGCAAGAAATGCGGATAAGATAACAGATCCAAGGCCGCTTCCCACTTTACTTCCAAATCCTATGGCTCCGCCCGACATTGCAACTAATTTCTTTCCATATTTCCATTCGTTATAATCTACCGTCATTGCTGTTAATACGCCGTACAGACACATCAGTGGAATCTGGATAAAGCTCGCCACAAGGCTGGTTGCTGCATAAACCATAAAGTTTTCCGGAATAAAGCAGCGGATCAGGGATGGAATGGCAGCTCCCATTAACCCAAGCTGAATTGTTTTTGTAACACCCAGCTTCGAAATGATCGGCTTGGAAACCACAAATCCGATTACCGTTGCCAGCATACCTGCCGCTCCTATGACTGCAACAAGATTATCGTTGCCAAAAATCCATTTTGCATAGTATGTACCCGAGGCTGCTGCCACTGCAGCGGTAATATTGGTAATCAAATTGAACAGAAGAACGATCACCCAGTATTTATTCTGCAATAACATTTTTATAGCATCTTTAAATGGAACTGCTTCCTCTTCTTCTGTTTCTGATGCGTTTTCCGATTCGCTTTCATAATCCGAAGCAAATTTTGCTTTTCTTCCATTGTTGTAGCAGATCAGGAAAAGTAATAAAACGCCAAGTGCAAGCGCAACACCATATTTGATCCATGCACTCTGTGTACCACCCAGCATATTGGTTACCGGAATTGTGATAATAGCAATGATTGTTCCGGCACCGTAGTTTCCGACTGCACGGAACAGCCCCATATTGCTTCGCTCACTCTGGCTGTGGGTACGCACAATCATAACCGCTGAAAACGGTGTGGCAATCATAGTATAAATAACTGCTGTTAAAAGAAGATTGGTAACCAGTACATAAATCAATGCCGCTGTCTGTCCTGCCTGAATCGGGACCGTAAACATCATAATGATGATGACTGCTGCAGGAATCGCCATTTTCAGCATCCAGGAGTAATATTTCTTATTTCCACCTTTGGAGTGGTCAATCATATTTCCCACAAGAACGTCCGTCAGTGCATCTATAATCTTAGCGATCATCATCGCAATTCCGACTCCGCCTACCGCCATGCCGACTTTATCTGTATAAAAGTAAGTAAGCTGACCAACCAGATTGGCCATCACGCCTATCGCTAACTGACCTCCCATATCAGCCATATAATCTCTTTTTCTCATAACTCTTCTTGCCCCGTCTGCATCATAGAGGACTTTTTGTTTCTTTTTTCCCATATCTTTTTCTCCCATCGTTTTTTACAGCCGCTGTTTTATACTTGTATTCTATCAAGTATTTTGTTTCTTTTATTACATATAGCAATTTAATATTATATATTTGGGCATTCTTTTTTTATTTTTAAATTATATTGAACACTTGGAAGATTGCCTGACAGAAGAAAACATACTCCTTTTTCTGTCTCTTTTCCTTCTATTCTTCCAATTTCATTTCCCATTGGATCTAATGCTGTAAGAACGGCCTCCTTAGCTTTTACGTAGATTCTTCCTTCCAGCGTTTCGGCATATAATTTTCCCTGAAAGTGTACTGCAGTAAACGGAAAGCCCATCATCTGTGCACCTTCCTGATACGTTGTCTTGTCCATTCCCGTTGTTCCCATCGCAGTGATCACAAATTCCTCTGCCTGCTCCAGTTTTTCCTTTCCCACTGGAAGAAGTGCCAGCGTAATCCGCTCATTTTCTGACTGGATCTCAATTTTTTCAGACAGCCGCAGACTTTCTGCTGGGCTTCCACTGAAATATCCGCAATACGGTGTATGAATTACGAACCGGGCATGTGCCGGATCAAACACCAGCTCTTTTGTATCAGAAATCAGTTTTCCATCTACCAGACCACATTCCTCCGAAAGTATCTTCCATTCTTTCATTGCCCGGTCAAGAATTGCAGCAAATTCACGATAATCTCCTGTGCCTGCGATTTTCTGAATTTCATCAAAGACAAGTGCCTGTGCTCCCAGATACACGCCTTCTCGTATCTCTTCTGCATTCTTCGCTGCCTGTTTCAGCCTGTTGTGGTCTTTATATTTCCGCCATGCGTCACGATACGGTGACCATGCATAATACACACCGTGTTCTGCCTCCGAGAGATCTGCCCCATTCAAAAATCCTGCGTTCACTGCAACAGCCGCGTCTCCCTGATAGGTATCCCCTCCGTCCAGGAATACATTTCGCATACATGTGATGTAAGGTAAAAAAGTAGTTGGCATTGCGTGCATTTTCGGCAGTGTTTTCAAATCGTTCTGTGTATATACGACATCTACACGATTTTTAGCCGCCGATACCAGCCCTTTGAGAAATACAGATGCCATAAATCCCCACTGACAGATAACCGCCGGATCATTATATACATCAAAAACACTCCAGATTTCATCGTCCGGCTGATCGTCCGCCTTTTCCGACGTATGATAATTGTATAAAATCAGTCCGTCCCAGTCGTTCAAGCATGCATAGGCAACCGTGTGCACATATGCTGTCGAATGGAAAGGATGTTCCCCATATTCGTTCCACTCACTGAGCATGAAAGGCTTTCCTTTTACAATGGCAACGGAAGCAAGATTTAAAAGTGTTGTTGCCATAGAACCAACTCCTGTCTGCATGGTCAGCGGGTTCGTTGACACATATTCGGCCGGCCCTGCAACCAGATAGGTATTTGCCTCCTGGATCGGAAGCAGCGGGTGATTAAAATAGCTGTTATTTTCCATAAAATCCCCGTCGGTATGGCCATATACATCCGCTGCACCGGCAACCAGATTGCTTGTCACGATCGGAACTTTTACTCCAAGGGAATGAAGATAATCTTTCATATCCTGATAAAAATTACGATTCATCGTAATGCCAAATTCCATAAAATCAGCATAGCGGGCCGGACTTTCATTTTCTTCCCATTTTCCCAAAGGGTCGCATTCCGGCTGATAGAAATTACCTGCGGCTCCCTGCACAGTTCCTTTCTCCGGATCTTCTTCCTCGCCAAGCGCACATTTTCCTTCAAACGTCCATGCTTCTTTCAGACGCTCTCTTGTTCCATATTTCATCAAGAGGAAGCTGTTAAAACGATTTTGTACCTCATCCCGATATGGCTGCATCTCTTCCCGCTGATCCGTTTCCATCGTTCCTTTAATCGCAGAATCTTCATTATTGATCTGAACCGTGATCACCGCCGGATCGTCAATCAGTGCAAGACCTGTATAAGGATTCACATGACAGAGAATCTTTCTGGCATATTCTTTTTGCAGCTCTATCATCCGTTTATTGTACATGGGAAAACGTTTGATGCAGCTTCCCGCATTTCCTGGGTAGTCCAGTCCATCTCCTTCTACAAAATCTCTTGCAACGATAAGATCAATGTGAAGGTAAATACCCCGCTCTTTCAATTTTGCGACAAAATAGTCAAATCGATCCAGACCTTCCGGATGAAATTCTCTCCCGTTTCCTTTTTCATAATCTAAAAGTGGAGCTTCTTTACAGCTGGACCAGCTGCGTGGTTCTTCGCTGATTGGGGCATCTGCTGCATGGAGCCGAATCACATTCACGCCCAGGCTCGCAAAACGTTCCGCCAGTTTCTCTGCGGTTTCATGATCCGGGGTATTTGATCTTGCAGCCACATTAAACCCAAGAAATTTTGCCCTTACACCATCTTCAAAATAAAAATGGCCATTCCTTGTCGTTACAAATCCATGTTTTCCAGCTGGTGCATCCAAAAGATAAGAATAATCGAGAACACCTTTATTTGGATTCGTTTTATTAATTTTAATCGGTTGTCTCATACGTATGATCCGCCTTTCCTTTTTTCTAATCGCACTTTATCAAAAATGAAAGGAAAGATATTACATAAAAACATACAAAATTATATGTTTTCGTATTGTTATTTTTCTTTTTCCATTTTATACTTTAAATTTGGAAGTGAAGGAATCGTGAATTGCTTTGCAGAAACTTTCAAACGAAAATTTGATCCACTGCATCCCACAGATACCAGGAGAATATCATATGAATTATGTTACTTTTTGTAAAAATTACTATGCCGTTACAGGAATTCCTACGAATCTAATTACTGAAGCAGGAGCTATTTACTCTGCTTTATCAGAACAGCTCCACATCTCAACCGAGAGCCCTTATCCGCTTTATCCATCCGATTATAATCCCGAATTTCGTTTTGCATCTCCCGACATTGTATATGGCTCTGTCCAAATTGAAACTACTGGTGAATATATCATCTTAGGCCCGGTTTTTTCCGTTCCTGTGACAGATGAGCTCGTCCGCAGTTATATGCATGACTCTGCCACGCCCCTGAAGTACAAGGAAGTAATCGCTGAGGCTCTCGCCTCCATTCCCCGGTTATCACATATCCAATTTTGTCAGCATCTTGTTTTCCTGCATCAATGTGTGAACCACAAGGAAATCAGTGTGTTGAAATTATTGGGACAGCGTGCACCCCAGCAATTGCGGCAGAGCCAGCAGCATTTGAAATCCATTACAGAAAATATGGAAAATAAAAAGATGCATAACACTTACCAGTTTGAATGCGAACTTTTTCAGTTTGTTCAAAACGGAAATGTAAATGCTTTGCAGAATTTTTTGAAGAATAATACATTACAATTAGAAGAAGGCAGACTTGCAAAAACCCCGATTCGCCATGCCAAAAATCTTTTTATCGTGACAGCAATCAAAACCGCTGTTCTTGGTGCCATTCCGGGAGGAGTAGATATTGAAAAAACATATCAGCTTCTGGATCTTTATATTCAGGAATGCGAGGCACTGCAGTCACTGGAAAAAATCCAGGCACTGCAATACTCCATGATTCTGGATTTTTGTCAGCAGGCAGGTGAAACCAAAATCCCTGCTGGAATCTCAAGAGAAGTTTATACCTGTATGAATTTTATCCGTACACATACAAATGAATCCATCTCTGTGAATGATGTCGCGGATTCCATTCAGAAAAGTACTTCCTACACGATGAAAAAATTCAAAACTGAGCTCGGCTTTACCATAGGTGCTTTCATTACAAGATGTAAATTAGAAGAAGCTAAAATGCTTTTAACCTACAGTACAAAAAGTCTGGCTGAAATCAGCAGTTATCTCTGCTTTTCCAGCCAGCCTCATTTTCAGAGTTTATTCAAAAAACAGTATCATATGACTCCTTTAGAATACCGGAAAAAATCCGGTGTAATGGATACTATACGGCTTTAGTTTATCCTTTCCAGAGGCCCATTACAAAAAACTCACCTGCCGTTTTATCTTTTGTATGAAAACAGCAGATGAGGTTTTTGCTAAGAATGAACATCAGTGCAGATGATAAACCAGTTTCACAAACGCCGGATCATCATGGTTTACAATTTCACTGTGTCCGAGATCTTTGTAAAACAGAACATAAAAAAAGCTTTCAATCCTTGTTTCAATCCCTCTGAGTTCATCATACAATCTGTCGTTTCACCCCTTATTTTCTGACATTTCTGTGGAAATATACTTTTTTCTTCCTCCTTCATTGCGAATCTTTCCGGGAAATGCTATAATAGCCAAAGTTGAAAGCGCGAAATCCGAAGCATTTGCAAGCTGCTCCGGAAAAAAAGACCATCCCCCGGACAAAAAGAGAGGGGATATGTCCATCCTACGGGACATAAGAAAGGAGTTATTCTATGCCTTATGATGACGTACAAAAATTTTCAGAGGCAGCCGTAAACAAAGCAAGGCTGCTGAAAGAACACCCGGGGAAATACTTTCTCCGTGCAGTCATGGCCGGTTTCTTTATCGTGGTTGCCATGATTTTCTCCAACGTGGTAGGCAATACGTTCCAGAGTACAGATCCTGCCTGGGGAAAACTGCTTGGCGGTATTGTGTTTGCCATTGCGGTTCTGCTGATCGTTTTTATCGGTGCAGAGCTTTTCACCGGAAACAATCTTGTTATGGCATTTGGGGCCTATGACAAAAAAGTCTCCTGGGCACAGGTTGGAAAAGTATGGCTGGTAAGCTACATCGGAAACTTTGTCGGATGCCTGATTCTCTCCGTAATTTTCGTACTGGCAGGTGCTTCCGGTACTGCCGATTATTACGCAGGATTTATTGGAAATAAACTTTCCATTCCTGCCGGAGAAATGTTTTTCCGTGCCATTCTCTGCAACTTCTTCGTCTGCCTTGCCGTTGCCTGCGGCATGAAATGCAAAAATGAAGTTGCCAAATTTTTCATGATTATACTTTGCATCACCGGATTCGTTGTTGCCGGTTTTGAACACTGCGTTGCCAATATGGCCACCTTTGTTACCGCTGCACTTCTGGTCCCAGGCGGCATTTCTCTGACTGCCGCATTGAAAAGCATGGTCATTGTAACTATAGGAAACGCAATAGGAGGCGGTGTGCTCCTTGCCTGGCCGCTTCGAATGATGAGTGCAGATAAATGACAAAATCTTTATACATTGCGGAAAAACCGAGCGTTGCTCAGGAGTTCGCAAAAGCGTTAAAACAGAATATGCAGCGCAGGGATGGATACTTAGAGTCGGAGCAGTCCGTCGTAACCTGGTGCGTCGGTCACCTGGTTACGATGAGCTATCCGGAAAAATATGATCCTGCGTTAAAAAGGTGGAGTCTCGAGACCCTGCCTTTTTTGCCTGAAAACTTCAAATATGAAATTATCCCGGAAGTAAAAAAGCAGTTCACCATTGTGAGTAACCTGCTCCACCGGGAGGATATTGAAACCATTTATGTCTGTACCGACTCCGGGCGTGAGGGAGAATACATCTATCGTCTCGTCGCGCAGATGGCCGGTATCAAAGACAAGAAACAGAAGCGTGTCTGGATCGACTCGCAGACAGAAGAAGAAATCCTGCGCGGTATCCGCGAAGCGAAGGACGAAAGTGAATACGACAATCTTTCGGCATCCGCTTATCTCCGCGCCAAAGAAGATTACCTGATGGGCATTAACTTTTCCCGTCTTCTCTCGCTCAAATACGGAAGCGCTGTCGCATCGTATCTCGGCACTAAATATCAGTCTATTTCCGTCGGCCGTGTTATGACATGTGTGCTCGGCATGGTCGTACGCCGGGAGCGCGAAATCCGTAGCTTTGTGAAAACACCATTCTACCGTGTCATCGCCGGTCTTTCCTTAAATGGACGCAATTTTGAGGGGGAATGGCGCGCCGTAAAAGGCAGCCGCTACTTCAACTCTCCGCTTCTCTATAAGGAGAACGGCTTCCAGAAAAAAGAGGACGCACAGAAACTGATTGAGGAATTAAGCATGCAGAATCCTCTGATCCCGCATGTCCTGAAAATGGAGCGAAAAAAGGAAAATAAAAATGCGCCACTGCTTTACAACCTTGCGGAGCTGCAAAACGACTGTGCCCGCTTTTTCAAAATCAGTCCGGATGAAACGCTGAAAGTTGTTCAGGAGCTTTACGAGAAAAAGCTGGTTACCTATCCGCGAACCGATGCCCGTGTGCTTTCTTCTGCCGTTGCCAGGGAAATCAGCAAAAACCTGCGCGGCCTGCAGCAGTACGGTATCTGCAGCGGCCTTGCAAATGAAATTTTGCAGGGTGAAAGCTGGAAAAAGATTGGTTCCACCCGCTATACAAACGATAAACAGATTACCGATCACTATGCGATCATTCCGACCGGACAGGGCCTTAACAATCTGCGGAACCTCTCGGAACTCTCCGCAAAAGTTTATGAGACAATTGTCCGCCGTTTTCTCGGTATCTTCTATCCGCCGGCGGTCTATCAGAAAGTTGCTCTTGTCACCGAAATCGGCGGCGAGCAGTTTTTCTCCAACTTCCGCGTTCTCGTGCAGGAGGGCTATTTAAAAGCCATGCAGTATTCTTTCTTCCGTAAGAAAGAGGAGGACGACGAGGGCAGAAAGGAGGACGAGACGACTTGCGATCCCTCTTTTCTTGCAGCGCTGTCCCAGCTGCAGAAAGGCAGCGAGCTGAATCTTCTCGGCCTTTCTATCAAGGAAGGAGAAACCTCTCCGCCAAAACGCTACACCTCCGGTTCGATGATCCTTGCAATGGAAAATGCCGGACAGCTCATTGAAGACGAGGAGCTGCGCGAACAGATTAAGGGAAGCGGCATCGGAACGAGTGCGACGCGTGCTGAGATTCTGAAAAAGCTTGTCTTTATCAAATATCTTGCTCTGAACAAAAAGACGCAGGTTATCACCCCGACACAGCTTGGCGAAATGATCTACGACGTCGTACACCAGTCGATCCGCCCGCTTCTGAATCCGGAGCTGACGGCAAGCTGGGAAAAGGGACTTACCTATGTAGCGGAAGGCTCCATTACCTCCGAGGAATATATGGGAAAACTGGAAAACTTTGTGACACGCCACACGGTAAATGTGAAGCAGCTGCGGAATCAGTTCCAGCTAAAGAGCAGCTTTGATGCGTCCGCGCCGTATTACAGAAAAGCCTCTTCCACGCGCTCCCGTACCGGGAAACGTACCGCTGCAGAAGACTCCTCTGCAAAGTCCTATTCCACCGCCAGAAAAAAAGGCGCACAGAACTCCTGAAATGTGGTAAGATAAACAGGAACTAAAACAAGAAAGGATGAATCACGCATGAAAGATGCAACCATTTCTGAACTTTATGATTTAACCCAGACCATTGCCGCAAAAATCTTTGAAGGCAAAACGTATCCATGGGAAGTGCTTCCGCTCATTAAAGATTTTATTCTTGAACTCGGCGAAACACTCGATCCGGCAGAATACGAAAAACGCGGCGAAAATGTCTGGATCGCAAAAGATGCCGTGATCGCACCGACCGCTTCCATTAACGGCCCATGCATCATTGGAAAAGGCGCTGAGATCCGTCAGTGTGCCTTTATCCGCGGAAACGCCATCGTCGGCGAAGGCGCTGTCGTTGGAAACTCCACCGAACTGAAAAATGTCATTCTCTTTAATAAAGTACAGGTTCCGCATTACAACTATGTCGGCGACTCTGTTCTTGGATACAAAGCCCATATGGGTGCCGGTTCCATTACTTCCAATGTAAAATCCGATAAGAAGCTCGTTGTTGTCAAAGGCGCAGATGAACAGATCGAAACCGGACTGAAAAAATTCGGTGCGATGCTCGGCGATGAAGTTGAGGTCGGCTGTAACAGCGTATTGAACCCGGGAACGGTTGTCGGAAGAAATTCCAACATTTATCCACTCTCCTGTGTTCGCGGTGTGATCCCGTCAGGTCATATTTTTAAGAATGCGAAAGAAATTGTCAAAAAAATCTGATAATTAAAAAAATTCTCTTTTATCGAGAGAAAACCAAACCGATTGATTTAAAAGACCGCCGGAAATTTTATCGTTTTCCGGTGGTCTTTGCAATTTTTTATCAAAATATGCTGGACGAATGACCAATTTTGTGAGACAATAACCATAGGTCTGTGAACAGGCTGGAAACAGTCCGTTCGAAAGACAAAAGCTCAAATAAGTACATATTTGAAAGGAGTTTAACAATGACTTATTCACACGAAGTAGAAATGATGTGTCCGGTTGCCCAGGGCGTGCATCACGGTGCAGCTCCGATTCCGGAGGAAGCAAAATGGGTAAAAGCAAAAGAAATCAAAGACATTTCCGGATTCACTCACGGTATTGGCTGGTGCGCACCGCAGCAGGGTACCTGCAAGCTGACTCTGAACGTAAAAGAGGGCGTTATCCAGGAAGCTCTCGTTGAGACCATCGGATGTTCAGGAATGACTCATTCTGCAGCTATGGCATCTGAGATTCTGCCAGGACTTACCATCCTTGAGGCACTGAATACTGACCTTGTGTGTGATGCTATCAATACTGCTATGAGAGAGCTCTTCCTGCAGATCGTTTACGGAAGAAGCCAGAGTGCATTCTCCGAGGACGGACTGGTTGTAGGCGCAGGCCTGGAAGACCTTGGTAAAGGACTTCGTTCCCAGGTTGGTACCATGTACGGAACTCTTGCAAAAGGACCTCGTTATCTGGAGATGACCGACGGTTATGTAACAGGTATCGCTCTGGATGCAGATGATGAGATTATCGGTTACAAATTCATCAACTTCGGAAAGATGATGGACTTCATCAAAGCCGGCGATGATGCAAACACAGCTTTCGAAAAAGCAAGCGGACAGTACGGACGTGTTGCTGATGCTGTTAAGATCGTTGACCCGAGAAAAGAGTAATCAGATAATTTAGGAGGATAGGAAAATGGCTTTATTTGAATCATATGAAAGAAGAGAGAAACAGATTCTGGCTAAGCTTGCTGAGTACGGAATCAACTCCATCGAAGAAGCTGCAGAAGTTACAAAAGCTGCTGGCCTTGATGTATACAAAATGATCGAAGGCATTCAGCCAATCTGCTTCGAGAATGCAAAATGGGCTTACACTGTAGGCGCAGCAATCGCAATCAAAAAAGGATGCCGCAAAGCTTCTGAAGCTGCTGCAGCAATCGGTGAGGGACTTCAGTCCTTCTGTATCCCGGGTTCTGTAGCAGATCAGCGTAAAGTTGGTCTTGGCCATGGTAACCTTGGTAAAATGCTTCTGGAAGAGGACACCGAGTGCTTCGCATTCCTGGCTGGACATGAGTCCTTCGCAGCTGCTGAGGGTGCTATCGGTATCGCTGAAAAAGCAAACAAAGTACGTCAGAAACCTCTGCGTGTTATCCTGAACGGTCTTGGAAAAGACGCTGCTCAGATCATCGCTCGTATCAACGGCTTTACTTATGTAGAGACTGAATATGACTACTACACCGGAGAACTGAAAGAAGTATTCAGAAAAGCATACTCCGATGGACCGCGTGCGAAAGTTAACTGCTACGGCGCTAACGACGTTCGCGAAGGCGTTGCTATCATGTGGAAAGAGAACGTTGACGTTTCCATCACCGGAAACTCCACCAACCCGACTCGTTTCCAGCATCCAGTTGCAGGTACCTACAAAAAAGAGCGTATCGAAGCTGGTAAAAAATACTTCTCCGTTGCTTCCGGCGGTGGTACAGGACGTACTCTTCACCCGGACAACATGGCAGCAGGTCCTGCTTCCTACGGTATGACCGATACTATGGGACGTATGCATTCTGACGCTCAGTTTGCAGGTTCTTCTTCTGTACCGGCTCACGTAGAAATGATGGGTCTCATCGGCGCAGGAAACAACCCAATGGTTGGTATGACTGTTGCTGTAGCTGTTGCTGTTGAAGAGGCAGCAAAAGCTGGCAAATTCTAAGATTAGCCAAACCTTGCGTAAATAGAATTATTTGAGCAGAAAAGAAGCGCCGCGGGATTTTCCGTATGGCGCTTCTTTTTTGCTGCTTTCGATATCCTGCAAACTATATTCTTTTGATCCATGCACAAAAAACGCCTCTGAACACAAAACGTTTCAGAGGCGTTTTTTATATCATTCTAAGCATTATTTTGCAGCGATAAACTTCTTTGCAACCAATGTCTCTGCACAAAGTACTGCTCCGCCTGCTGCGCCGCGGACCGTGTTGTGGGACAGACCTACGAATTTCCAGTCGTAGATGGAATCCTCTCTTAAACGGCCTACGTTGATTCCCATACCGTTCTCGTAGTTGACATCCAGTGTTACCTGCGGACGGTTATCTTCTGTCATGTAACGGATGAACTGTTTCGGTGCGCTTGGCAGATTCAGCTCCTGCGGAAGGCCTTTGAAGTTCTCCAGTTTTTCGATCAGCTGCTCTTTCGTCGGTTTCTTGCGGAATTTTACGAAAACAGCTGCGGTGTGTCCGTTTAATACCGGAACACGGATACACTGACAGGTGATCTTCGGCTCAGTTGCTTTTACGATCACGCCGTTTTCAATTTTACCCCAGATACGAAGCGGCTCCTGCTCGCTCTTCTCTTCTTCTCCGCCGATGAACGGGATGATGTTTCCTTCCATCTCCGGCCAGTCTTTGAAGGTTTTTCCTGCTCCGGAAATTGCCTGGTATGTGGTTGCAACCACTTCATATGGCTCGAACTCTTTCCATGCCGTTAATACCGGTGCATAGCTCTGGATTGAACAGTTCGGTTTTACAGCGATAAAGCCTCTCTTGGTTCCCAGACGTTTTTTCTGAAACTCGATAACATCGAAGTGCTCCGGGTTGATTTCCGGAACTACCATCGGAACATCCGGTGTCCAGCGGTGTGCGCTGTTGTTGGAAACAACCGGTGTCTCGGTCTTTGCATATGCTTCTTCAATCGCTTTGATCTCATCTTTCGACATATCAACAGCGGAAAATACAAAATCTACGGTAGATGCCACATGCTCTACATCATTTACATTCATCACAACGAGCTTTTTCACTGCTTCCGGCATTGGAGTATCCATTTTCCAGCGTCCGCCGACTGCTTCCTCATATGTTTTTCCGGCACTTCTCGGACTTGCTGCCAGGGTCACAACTTCAAACCACGGATGGTTCTCCAGCAGAGAAATAAATCTCTGTCCTACCATACCGGTTGCTCCTAAAATTCCTACTCTCAATTTCTGCTCCATTGGTTTCATCTCCTTGTTCTTCTGTGGCGTACATTTGTGCGTCTCATGTCATACTATACCAATTTTTTCAAAATTGCAACTGTTTTTTCAATTTTCCTGTAAATATTTTTTATTCTGCTCGATGACAGCCTGCATCGCATCTGCTCCCGGCGCACCGATCGTGTTGCGTCGTTCTACGCAGTTCTTCATGCTGATGGCATCATAAATATCATCCTCGAAGACCGGGCTGATCGCTTTGTACTCTTCGAGTTTCATATCATCAAGGGAGATTCCTTTGTCAATGCAGTACAGAACGAGACGGCCGACAATGCCATGTGCATCGCGGAACGGAACGCCTTTTCCAACAAGGTAATCAGCTGCGTCCGTTGCATTCGTGAAACCGTTCTTTGCACTGTTCTCCATGCGGTCTTTTTTGAAGTGCATGGTAGAAAGCATGCCATTGAACAGAGCCAGGCATCCTTTTACGGTGTCGATGGCATCGAAGGTCAGCTCTTTATCCTCCTGCATATCTTTGTTGTACGCCAGCGGGATTCCCTTCATAGTGGTGAGCATTGACATCAGAGCTGCGTAAACGCGGCCTGTTTTTCCTCGAACAAGCTCTGCGATATCCGGATTCTTTTTCTGCGGCATGATACTGCTTCCGGTGCTGTATGCGTCGTCGATGTCCACAAACTGGTACTCATTGGTATTCCAGATGATGATCTCCTCGGAGAAGCGGGAAAGATGCATCATAATCGTAGAAAGAGCACTGAGGAGCTCAATGACATAGTCACGGTCGGATACGGAATCCATGCTGTTTAAGGTCGGGCCGTCAAAGCCGAGCAGCTCTGCTGTGTAAGCGCGGTCCAACGGATACGTCGTTCCAGCCAGCGCACCGGAACCGAGCGGACAGTAATTCATTCTCTTGTAGATGTCTGCAAGGCGGCCTCTGTCGCGGCGGAACATTTCAAAATATGCGCCCATGTGATGTGCCAGTGTGATCGGCTGTGCTTTCTGCAGATGGGTGAATCCCGGCATATAGGTGTGAATGTTCTCTTCCATGATTTTTTCGAGTGTTACCAGCACCTCTTTGACGAGTGCATCAATCTCGGTGATCTCATCGCGGACATAAAGTTTCATATCGAGGGCTACCTGGTCATTGCGGCTTCTTCCGGTGTGCAGCTTCTTTCCGGCGTCTCCGATGCGGTCGATCAGGTTTGCCTCCACGAAGCTGTGGATATCCTCATATTCGCTGGTGATTTCCAGTTTTCCGCTCTCTACATCGGCAAGAATCCCCTCCAGTCCTGCAAGAATCTGGTCTCTCTCCTCTTCTGTCAGGATGCCCTGTTTTGCCAGCATCTTTACATGTGCCATGCTGCCTTTGATGTCCTGTTTATAGAATTTCTGATCAAAGCTGATGGATGCATTAAAATTATACACTAACTTGTCGGTCTCTTTTGTGAACCGTCCGCCCCATAACTGTGCCATTTTCATTCCTCTTTTCCTGTAAGTTTTTTAAATTATCATGCATTATTATACAAGCATCCAACCTTCCTTTGCAAGTCAAATCACCTACTTTCCCGAATTTCGGCGTTTTGTGTAGTTTTTTTCCAGCCAGCCCAAGATGCCGTACAATCCTGCCGCAACGAGGCAGAGGATCAGGATGGACAGGATTACCCAGTCAAGTCTGAACAGATTTGCCCACCTTTTTGCGGCAGAGACGCTCGTCAGCCGCCCGATTTGCCGCTATCCAGAGCTCTTCAGAGACGATAGCAGGAATTTTCCCCGCATAGACGTACTGCCCGCCCGGCGGTGTAGGGAGCGTTTTTCCGGTGTTAAAATCGTAATGCTTCTTGTTCATGACTACGGTGCCTTTATTCATGGGATTCCGCACCATGCGGATAATGTCTGTTCCAGAGAATGGTTTTCCGGCGCGGCTGCGGACGCCCTCCGCTGCCAGAACCGCCGCAATTTTCCGTCCGCCGAGACCGTCTGCACAGAGTTCGTACATACGGCGCTTCACTGCGGCCTCCTCCGGGATGATCTCAATCGCTCCGTCTGCCGTCCGCCGGTAACCATAACTTTTTGAGGTCAGCACCGGCTTTCCATTATTCTGCTGCCGTTTCTGGTGCGCCAGATTCATCTTCTTGCTCAGCTCCCGGCTGTACTCCTCCGCCAGAATCGCCTTAATGCCGGTCAGAAGCGCGTCTTCCGGCGAATAGAATGTGTTCTCCAGATAAAAATACAGCCGCTTTCCGGCGCAGTTTAAGCGGTCTGCGAACAGATACCAGTCCCGCGTGTTCCGCATCAGGCGGTCCTGCGACTTGATTACGACGACATCAAACCGGTTCTGCTCGAGATCCTCGTACAGGCGGTTATATTCCCATCTGCCCTTCCGGCTCGTACCGGAGCGGCTCTCCACGTAGGCATCCACAAGCCTCCATCCTCTTGCCCGGATTGCCTCTTCCGCCTCCGCCGCCTGTCTTACCAGCGCATCCTTCTGATTTTCCTCCTCGGTGCTGCACCTTGCATAATAAACCGCACGCAGCTTCTCCTCTTCCATCTCCTGTCTCACTTTCCAGATGCTTCTCTTTACTATATAGAAAAAAGGACCGGAAAGTTCCGACCCTCTTTTTGTAATTTCTTTTACGGATTGCACCGTCCGCACGGCTCATAGCCTTCGGCGATCAGGTCCTCGCGCGGTCCCTGATATGTCGCCTTGTTTTCATCCTTAATCGAGCTGACGCTGGAGCATGACGGCAGGTGGAATTTCATGCTGGATGTGTTCATGACATATTCCTGCTGATCCGTCATCGTTCCGCTGCTTTCGCTTAACGTGCTGTCTCCCGTTGCATAATTAATTGAGATGCCCGGCTGATTGTTGTATGCGAAGATATGGAAGGAAATGCCCTCGCCGTCATCTTCCATGGAAAGTGCCTCCATCTCCACACCGTCCGCTACAAGGTTGTCCCCGGTAAAAATTGGTGTAACGCGGTACAGCACATGGTTTCCGGTCTCTTTGACGTAGTCGGCAACCATGTTTTCAAACGGCAGCATGCCCTCGACATTCAGATAACGTGTTCCAGTGATCAGATTCTTCTCGTTTGCATTCTCACCGGTCAGCTGGTATCCGATCAGATGGCAGCGGTTGTACAGATATTTACCTTCCACCTGATCGTATTTTACCGTATGCCAGCCCGTCGGCTTTACCTGGCCGATCGCGCCGCGCTTCTCCGTCGGCATCAGATCCTGGCCAATATTCGCCTCTGCCACGCCGCACCGTCCCAGGCTGTCCAGATCGCTGTAATGCTCGTACGACTCGGTCGTCTTTTCCTCATCGGTAAAATCCGGCTCATTTCCGTTTAAAACGACATACGGTTCACCGGAAAACTCCGGAACATCAAGAACTGAAACGGCCGTCGGTGCCTGATCGGTAATCTGGGATTCCGTCATCGTATAAGCGGCCGTAACCTCCGAACCGGAATCTGCTCTCTCCGTCGAGAGAAGATCCTGCGCCTCACAGCCGGTCAGTGTCAGAGCAAGAAGCGCCGCCAGCAGCAGAAGCTGTTTTCTTAGTTTTTTCATTTCTCATATACCTCTTTCGTTATTTTCTCATGGGAATAGCCTGCAAACTCCTCCTCGGACACTTTATTCCATTTGGAAAGATCCAGGTCGAATTTCCGGTCAGACGGATAATGCCGGTTCCACCAGAAAACGATGATTTTCTCTATCTTCGCTTCCACAGCCTGCAGTCCCGTATTCTCCACAAAGCAGTATTCTCCTTCGCCTGCCTGCTCCAGAAAATCTGCCGCCGCCTGAAGTGTTACCTTCCCACTCTCCTTCTGCTCCGCGAACAGCTTTTCCGAAGCCGGATTCATCCAGAGCGTTTTCCCCTCACACAGTTCGCAGATTTTTTCCGTTACCACGCGGTCCCGCGAAACGCGTCGTCCGCCAAACTGCATTCCTCTTCGTTCTTCCAGACATACGATTCCAATCATCTGTCATCCTCCCTTCTCTTGCGTGTGCATATCTGAACACCTGACTGCCGTAGATAATCAGATAGCCAAGCCCCTCTCTTGCCCCGATAAACTCTCCGATTACAACACCGACGAGGCACAGGCCGATGTTGACCTTCCACACGGCGAGCAGCCCCGGAAACGACCACGGCAGCACGACGCGGAACAGCATATCCTTCTTCGTTCCGCCGAGTGTTGCAATCAGGCGGAGCATATCCGGCTCCACACTCTGAAAGCTGCTGTAAATGCTGATCACCGAGCCGAATATCGCAACGGAAATGCCGGCCGTGATGATCGTTTTCACGTTTGCCCCCATCCACACAATGAGAAGCGGGGCGAGCGCCGATTTCGGCAGGCTGTTCAGGACTACCAGGTACGGCTCCATCACCGCAGAAAAGCGCGGAAAGAGCCACAAAAGCACAGCGAACGCCATGCCAAGTGCCGAGACGAGCAGAAAGCTGATTCCCGTCTCATACACCGTGATCCCGATATGGCGCAGAAGGTTCTGCTCCGTCAGCAGGGTCACGAACGTTTTTCCCACCCGCACAGGGCTGGAAAAGATAAACGGATCGATCCATCTCAGATCCGCCGCCACCTCCCATAATACCAGAAAACTGACGAGAAGCAAAGCCCGAAACACCCGCACCCGCTCCCGTTCTCTTTTTTTCTGCCGGAGATACGCCCTCTGAAAGCTGCTCTCCGGCGTTTTTGCCTGCTCACGCATTTTCATTCAGCTCCTTCCAGATGGCATTGAAATACGTTTTAAATTCCGGCGCACTGCGCGCTTTCATCGGCGTGCGCTCCTCCATCGCAAACCGGATCGGAATCTTTTTTTTCACATATGCCGGCCGTGCCGCCAGAACAATCACACGGTCCGCCATGCTGATGGCCTCCGAAATATCGTGTGTCACGAGAATTGCTGTCTTTCCCTCTTTTTTGATGATCTTTCCGATATCATCACAGACGTTCAGCCTCGTCTGGTAGTCGAGAGCGGAGAACGGCTCGTCAAGCAGCAGAAGATCCGGCTCCATCGCCAGTGTACGGATCAGTGCCGCCCTCTGCCGCATACCGCCGGAAAGTTCGGACGGACGGGCATTGGAAAAGGATTTCAGGCCGTATGTCTCCATCATCTCCCCGACTTTTTCTTTCCGCTCGGGTGTCAGCGTGCGCGAAATCTCAAGGCCCAGCAGAACGTTGCTGTAGATGGTCCGCCATTCAAACAGGTGGTCTCTCTGCAGCATGTAGCCGATATGGAGATCCGCCTCCGTGATCGGCCGTCCGCGGCTCAGCAGAGTTCCCGCCTCCGGCTTTAAAAGACCGGAAATCAAGTTCAGGATCGTGCTCTTTCCGCAGCCGCTCGGTCCGACAAGAGCAACAAATTCCCCCGTTTTTACCGAAAAGGTCAGATCGCACAGCGCCGGTGTTTCTCCTTTCATGGTGTGATAGGACAGTGATATATGCTCTAATGACAGGATTTGATCATCCATTTTTTTGCATCCTCCTCTATCTATAAGATATCATATGCAGCTTGCATCCCAGCCGCGCTGAGGCTATAATAGAAAGGATTGAAAGATACCAGGAGGTTTGAAGATACATTATGGCCAATAAAAGAAATTACCAGAAGGAGCTGGATGCGAAGATTGCAGGACTTCACGGTGAAGTTCCGACCTTGCTGCTGCACAGCTGCTGTGCGCCGTGCAGCAGTTACGTGCTGGAATATCTGTCGCAGTATTTTTCCATTACGCTCTTTTACTATAATCCCAACATCTATCCGCCGACGGAGTACGAGCACCGCGTGGAGGAACAGCAGCGTCTGATCCATTCTCTTCCCGCCGTGCATCCGATTTCCTTCTGCCCCGGCCCGTACGATTCTGACCGGTTCTATGAGCTGACACGCGGGATGGAAAATGTGCCGGAGGGCGGCGAGCGCTGTTTTGTCTGCTATGAAATGCGGCTCCGCGAAGCGGCCGAAATGGCAAAGCAGCTCAAACTCGACTATTTTACAACAACCCTCTCCATCAGCCCGCTGAAAAACGCGGAAAAGCTGAATGAAATCGGAGAACGGCTTGCCGCCGAATACGGGATCCCATATCTCAATTCAGATTTCAAGAAACGGGGCGGCTACCAGCGTTCCATCGAACTTTCCCATGAATACGGTCTCTACCGCCAGGACTACTGCGGCTGCGTCTTTTCCCGCCAGGAACGCGACGCACGGGTGGCAGCACAGGAAAATGGCAACAGCTGATGTGCTCTTTGAAGTGTCCGGCCAAAAGCTCCGTCAGGATATGCTGTACGAACTGATTTTCCTGAAACTTGTAACAGCAAACGCCCTTTGCAGCAGATCTTTTTCCTGCAAAGGGCGTTCGTATTTCTGTCATATTTCTCATGATACCAGAAAACCCGCAGAACCTTACGTCCTGCGGGTTTCTAAAGAATAAGCCGAAAATCAGATTCGAACTGACGACCCCTTCATTACGAGTGAAGTGCTCTACCGGCTGAGCTATTTCGGCCTGTGAAATTCATTTTCTGAATGACACAATCATTATTATACCGTATTTTTTTGAAATTGCAAGCATTTTTTTGAAATTTATGAATCTTTTTCTAGAATTTGTTCCGCCCCACTGATTTCCTGCCGTTTTCATCCTTGTTGTTTTCACATCCCTGACGCAAATTTTATGCATAAACTTTGTCCTTGCTTTCAAAAATTAAGGAAAACCATCACTTTTCCTTATAAAAATTAATGTATTTTGAAAGAAAAGCATTGACAACCGCCAAAAAAGTAAGTATAGTTTTTAACTAAAGGAAGAAAGGGGCTGTTGTCATGACCATGCAATACGATAATCTGGAAGACAAGCTCAGTCAGCTTGTAGAGTATACGAAAGATTCCGGAAAGATTGATTTATCTTTATACACTGAGTACGATGTAAAACGGGGACTGCGTGATTCCACCGGTAAAGGTGTTCTCACCGGCCTGACCGAAATTTCCGATGTTATCGGCTTCGATATTGATGAGCGCACCGGCGAAAAAGTTCCGACCGATGGCCGTCTCTATTTTCAGGGCTATAACGTCGCAGATCTGATCAAAGGTATGGAAGGACGACGCTTCGGTTTTGAAGAGATTACCTATCTTCTTCTGTTCGGTTCTCTTCCGACAGAACCGCAGTTAAATGATTTCAACGAAATTTTAAGTATCTACCGCGAGCTGCCGGACACTTTTGTCCGCGACGTTGTCATGAAGGCCACCAGCAAAAACATGATGAATACTCTGCAGCGCTGTGTGCTGACCCTGTATTCCTACGACGAAAAGCCGGATGACATTTCCATTCCGAACGTCCTCCGCCAGGCTTTGAGTTTGATCGCCAAAATGCCGCTGATCGCCGTTTACGGCTACCATGCATACCGCCACTACCACGAAAACCAGAACCTGATCATCCGAAATCCGAAACCGGAGCTGTCGATGGCTGAAAACATTCTGCAGATGCTTCACCCGGATGGAGAATACACTGCTCTGGAGGCAAAGGTTCTCGATGTTGCGTTAATTCTTCACGCAGACCACGGCGGCGGAAATAACTCAACATTTACGACACACGTTGTCTCCTCCTCCGGAACCGATACCTACTCTGCTGTTGCGGCTTCTTTAAGTTCCTTAAAAGGACCGCGCCACGGCGGTGCCAACTTGAAGGTTATGGAGATGTTTGAAAATATTGAAGAGAATGTTACAAACTGGGAAGACGAAAACGAACTGCGCACCTACCTGACCAAAATGCTTGATCGTGAAACATTCGATGGAACTGGTCTTATCTATGGTATGGGCCATGCTGTTTATACCCTGTCCGATCCACGTTGTGTGATTCTGAAAGAATATGCAAAGAAGCTTTCCGCTGAGAAGCACCGCGAGAAAGAATTTGCTCTCTATGAGTCTGTAGAACGCATTGCCGGCGAGTGTATCGCCAGAAAGCGCCGTCTGCTCAAACCAGTCTGTGCAAATGTTGATTTCTACAGCGGTTTCGTCTACACAATGCTTGGCCTTCCAAAAGAGCTCTACACCCCGATCTTTGCTATCTCCCGTATCTCCGGCTGGTCCGCACACCGGATCGAAGAGCTTGTCAACGAAGGAAAGATCATCCGTCCGGCTTATAAATATGTCGGTCATCATCGTCCGTACGTTGCCATTGAAAGAAGAACCCCAAGAAAGACTTCCCACAGTTTTTCAAATAACTAAAAAATTATGCGAAAAGGACACCTGCCCGTACCGTTCTGGTATCGGGCAGGTGTCCTTTTATTGCCAAGTGATCTCTCGAAAAACCCGCGGAGCGTGCTTCTCATGGTTATAAACAAAACTCTGCGTTATACCCGGATCTTTGTTCCCTTGGTGTCTCGTTTTGCCAGCTTAATCTTCGCTGTCAGAGAAATCTCTTTGTCGTGATACGTGATCGTGTAATCCATCCGGCTTGCCAGCAGATACGCATGCTCTACCGCGTCGTCCTCTGCCATACGGATACCACGCACACCAACGGCTGCTTTTTTCTTCTCCGGCACTTCACTCGTAAGGAAGCGCAGGAAGACACCGTTTTTCGTCTGCAGAACCACATACTCCTGCTCCTGGCAGACCTCGGCAAGAATCAGACGGTCCTCCTCGGATGAAAGCTTCGTCGCCGCGATCGTTCGTTTTACGACATCAAACTCGGATCCATCGACAAGTTTTACCATACCGGCCGCGCTGACGAACAGCAGCTTATTGTTCTTGATATGTTCCAGTGCATCGACGTAAATCATCTGCTCCTTCTGGCTGCTGTAATTTCCAAGGTTGTCGATCGGCGTTCCCTTGTCACGGAATCTTCCATACGGGATGTCCATTACTTTGATGCTGTGCATCATGCCAAGATCCGTAAAGACGCAGATCTTATCGGTGTTTTTGCACTGGAACACATATTTGTTCTCGTTGTGCACAGCCTCTTTGTTCCGCTCGTAAGCAGACGTATCGATCGTCTTCGCATAACCGAAGCGGTCCATCAGGAAGACAACATCCATCTCCTCGACCTTCGGCTCCTCAAGAACAATCGCCTCAGCATTTTCAATCGCCGTTTTCCGCTTGTGGCCGTACTCTTTTTTTATCTGCGTCAGATCTTCCATAATAACTTCCGACATCGAGTCGTAATGATTTAAGATATCCTCGTACTTTGTAATCTTCGCCACAGTCGCCTCATGATCTTTTAAGAGTGCTTCCACTTCCAGTCCGATCAGTTTCTGCAGACGCATCTCCAGAATCGCCGTTGCCTGGCGTTCCGTAAAGCAGAGCTGTGCTGCCATACGCTCACTTGACTTTGATTTGAAGCGGATACCATCGGTCACTCCCATAATCAGACACTCTTTGACCTGCTTCTGTGTCTTGCTTCCGCGCAGGATCTCAATGATCAGATCGATCACATCGCATGCCTTGATCAGACCTTCCTGCACCTCGCGGCGCTCCATCTCTTTGCGGAGAAGGTTCTGGTATTTGCGGGTTGCCACTTCAAACTGGAAATCAACGTGATGCTCGATCACCTGTTTAAGGCTTAACGTCTCCGGTCTTCCATCTGCCACGGCGAGCATGTTGACACCGAACGTATCTTCCAAACGTGTTTTCTTGTACAGCAGATTCGTGATCCGCTCCACATCCGCGCCTTTTTTCAGTTCGAGCACGATGCGTGTTCCTTCTTTCGAGGACTGGTTGGAAATGTCGACGATTTCCGGCGCTTTCTTGCTCTCCACAAGCCCCGCCACATCGTTTAGGAACTTTCCGATGTTCGCACCGATCATCGGGTACGGAATTTCGGTGATCACAAGATACTGCTTTCCGTTTCTGCCTTTCTCCACTTCCACTTTTCCGCGGATTTTAATCTTTCCGACACCTTTTTCGTAGATCGACAGCAGGTCATCCTGATTGACGACAATACCGCCGGTCGGGAAATCCGGTCCTTTGATGTATTTCATCAGACCTTTAACGGTGATGTCGTTGTTTTTCATGTAGGCCTTGACCGCATCCACAATCTCACACAGGTTGTGCGGCGGAATGCTTGTTGCCATACCGACAGCGATACCGTCTGCGCCATTCAACAGAAGGTTCGGCACGCGCACCGGCAGAACAGACGGCTCTTTTTCCGTCTCGTCGAAGTTCGGTACGAAATCGACAACGTCTTTGTCGAGATCCTTTAAATAGACCTCCTGTGTAATTTTCTGCAGTCTCGCCTCGGTATATCGCATTGCAGCGGCACCGTCACCCTCAATCGACCCGAAGTTTCCGTGACCGTCCACAAGCGGCTGCCCTTTTTTGAAATCCTGTGCCATTACGACAAGAGCATCGTAAATGGAACTGTCGCCGTGCGGATGGTATTTACCCATCGTATCGCCGACGATACGCGCGCACTTTCGGAACGGCTTGTCGTACTGGATGCCGAGCTCATACATGTCATACAGAGTACGGCGCTGTACCGGCTTTAAACCGTCCCGCACGTCCGGAAGCGCTCGGGAAATGATGACGCTCATCGCATAATCAATATAAGATTTCTGCATGACCTCAGAATATTCGGTCCGTATAATCTGATCTTCTGATTTTTCTTTCATCTTCCTTTGTCCTTCCTGTTAAATATCCAGCTCTGCATCGGTTGCATGCTCATAAATAAATGCTTTCCGCGGCGGAACCTCGGTTCCCATCAGTACTTCCGTCACATCGGAGGCCATACGGGCATCCTCGATCTCCACACGCTTCAAAAGTCTCGTCTCCGGATTCAGTGTCGTCTCCCAGAGCTGCTCCGGGTCCATCTCGCCAAGACCTTTGTAGCGCTGCAGCGTAAATTTTTCTTTGTGTGTCTTTCTGTATTTTTCCAGTGCTTTGTCGTCGTACAGATACTCTTCTTTTCCGCGGGACGGCATTGCCTTGTAAAGAGGCGGCATCGCGATATAGACATGTCCCTCGTAGATCAGCTCCGGCATGAAACGGTAGAACAGTGTCAGCAGCAGCGTTGAAATATGCGCACCGTCGACATCGGCATCTGCCATGATGATAATTTTATCGTAACGGAGCTTTGTGATATCGAAGTCGTTGCCGTAACCCTCGGAAAAGCCGCAGCCGAATGCATTGATCATGGATTTGATCTCGGCATTTGCCAGAACTTTATCAATAGAAGCCTTCTCTACGTTCAGAATCTTACCGCGGATCGGCAGAATCGCCTGGAAATTACGGTCACGCGCCGTCTTTGCGGAACCACCCGCAGAATCTCCCTCGACGATAAAGATCTCGCACAGCGACGGATCCTTTTTCTCGCAGTTTGCCAGTTTGCCGTTCGTATCAAACGAATATTTCTGCTTGGTCAGCATATTTGTCTTGGCTTTTTCTTCGCTTCTACGGATTTTGGCAGATCGCTCAGCGCAGGCAAGAACATTTTTCAGCACTTCGAGATTGCGGTCGAAATACAGCGGAATCTCCTCGCCCGTTACTTTTCCGGCGGCCTTTGCCGCATCCGGGTTGTCCAGCTTCGTTTTTGTCTGGCCCTCGAACCGCGGATCCGGGTGCTTGATCGAAATAACAGCGGTCATACCGTTTCGGATATCCGATCCCGTAAAGTTATTGTCTTTTTCTTTTAAGACACCGATCTCTCTGGCATAGCTGTTCATAATCGTCGTAAAGGTCGATTTGAAACCGGAAATATGGGTACCGCCCTCAGCGTTGTAGATATTATTACAGAAGCCGAGCACGTTTTCCTGGAATTCGTTGATATACTGGAACGCACATTCTACGGTAATGCCCTCAGATTCCCCTTTGAAATAAATCGGATCGTGGATTGCCTCTTTGTTCTTATTCAGATCGCGCACAAAACCAACAATGCCATCCGGCTCGTGATACGTCAGGTGCTCCTCTTTTCCATCGCGCAGATCGGAAAAATAAATGGTAAGCGCCGGGTTCAGATATGCAGTCTCATGGAGACGGCTTTTGACCTCTGTTGCGGAAAAACGCGTTTTCTCAAAGATTTCCGGATCCGGCAGGAAGTTGATGCGGGTTCCGCTGTTCTTCGTTTTTCCGATCTTCGGCAGCAGCCCCTCCTCATCGAGTTCCTGTACGGCAACACCTCGTTCGTAGCGGTCGTGATAAACCCAGCCGCCGAGGCTGACCTGTACGTCAAGATAGGTGGAAAGCGCATTGACAACCGAAGAACCGACACCGTGCAGACCGCCGCTTGTCTTGTACGCATTGTTGTCGAATTTACCGCCGGCGTGCAGGGTTGTAAAAACGAGACGCTCCGCCGGAACGCCTTTTTCATGCATGCCGACCGGAATTCCGCGGCCGTTGTCGGTCACGGTCGCCGAGCCGTCTGCTTCAAGTGTTACGTGAATGGTGTCGCAGTAGCCCGCAAGATGCTCGTCCACCGCATTGTCTACAATTTCATAAATCAGATGATTCAGGCCTTTCCGCGAGGTACTTCCGATATACATACCAGGGCGCTTACGCACTGCTTCGAGACCTTCCAGCACGGAAATACTGCTGGCATCATACGTTTCTTTTTTTGGCATAACTGTTCTATCCTCACTTATGTGTTACTGTCTTTTTCTCTTAAAAATACTTCTGTCTGTCCCCTTTTGGGGGCACAGTATTTTATTATATCATTTTTCTTCCCGGAATAGCAAGATTTTCTTTAGAAGAAAGAATCTCCTCCGTTCATCAGCTCCTTAAAAGAAGTCACGTAGCGGTCTGCTTCCTGCTCCATCTTTGCGCGGTTTCCTTCCCCGCTTCTGTCATACACGCCCACAGCCGCAAATCCGCCCATTTTGGCGCCGCGGATTCCCGCTAGGATATCTTCATATACCACACACGTTTCCGGCGGAAGAGACAGCTTTTCAGCCGCTTTCTCGTAGATATCCGGAAAGCCCTTGCCGCGCTTTACTTCCGAGACGGTGACAAATGCTTTAAAACACTCATAAATCCCATTTCTCTTTAAGGCCGGCTCATACAGCTCCGGGCTCGATGAGGTAGCAACCGCCATGTGGATTCCTTTTTCTTTTAAATAGCGGAGATATTCTGCTGCCCCGTCTTTTAACTCCACTTCATACGTATAGGCGTCGACCGCCATCTGATGCCACTCCTGAATCAGCTCTTCCGGCGTTTCCGGAAAGCCGAACCGTCTGATCGTGTAGCGGGCAGCCTCCAGAAAGCCGAGCGGTGTAATCGCCTCCTGATAATCCGGCGGAACCTCAAGTCCTCTCTTCTTTAAAAATGCAACATCGATGTCATCCCAGACCCGCATCGAGTCGAGCAGTGTTCCGTCCAGATCAAAAATGGCTCCTTTGTACTGTTTCATTTGTCTTCTCCTTCTCTATTCTAATCTTTTTTCTTTCTTTTTAGAACGTATTTCTGTTTTTCTTAGAACATTTGTTTGTTTTATCATACCATAACTGGCAAAAAATGCAAGTAAAATGCGAATTTCGCTACTTTTTGAAATTTTTTAAATTTTTTTCAAAAAAACACTTGCATTTTCTCCAGACATCGTGTATTATAAGCGAGTACGGTTCGTTGGTCAAGAGGCTAAGACGTCGCCCTCTCACGGCGAAAACAGGGGTTCGATTCCCCTACGAACTGCTGAAGGTTCGCAGGATGCCTTCTCTCTTAAAAATCCTGTTTTAAGCGACATGGTTCGTTGGTCAAGAGGCTAAGACGTCGCCCTCTCACGGCGAAAACAGGGGTTCGATTCCCCTACGAACTGCTGAAGG
>NZ_QTUL01000009.1:120286-134187 GCF_003435675.1 Blautia sp. AM23-13AC
TACGGTTCGTTGGTCAAGAGGCTAAGACGTCGCCCTCTCACGGCGAAAACAGGGGTTCGATTCCCCTACGAACTGTTGAAGGTTTCACAGAGTTCCTTCTCTTTTAAAAATTCTGTTCTATATCATATGGTTCGTTGGTCAAGAGGCTAAGACGTCGCCCTCTCACGGCGAAAACAGGGGTTCGATTCCCCTACGAACTGTTTTGAAGCGGAGCCTGTGCGGCTCCGTTTTTTGTTGCTTTGCATCCTGTCTATTTGAAAAAGCCCGGCAGCTTTCCTGTCGGACTTTTTATTTTATCATTCTCTATTCTTTTCAGCTTCACTCTGCGTAAATCTTAACCAGCTCTTTCAGCATTGCCACCGCCAGTTCCATTCCCTCGACGGTAATGTGCTCATACGGTCCATGATACGCATATCCACCGGTTCCAAGGTTCGGGCACGGCAGACCCATGAAGCTTAAGCGCGCACCGTCTGTACCGCCGCGGATCGGAAGAATGATTGGCTCCATGCCGGCTCTTCTGGCTGCCTCTTCTGCATTTTCAATCAGATGGTAGCAGGGACGAATCTTCTCGGACATATTGCGGTACTGCTCTTTGATCTCCAGCTTTACGGTTCCTGCCCCGTATTTTTCATTCATCTCTTTTTCAATCCGGCGCAGATTCTCTTCTTTTGCTGCAAACTTCTCTGCATCGTGATCACGGATGATATATTCCGACTCGGCATGTGCTACATCACCGCTCATTCCGGTCAGGTGATAGAAGCCTTCGTATCCGTCTGTGTTTCTCGGAGACTCTGCTTCCGGCAGGAGAGACTGAATCTCGCTCGCTACAGCAATCGCATTAATCATCGTATCTTTCGCACTGCCCGGGTGAACATTAAATCCGGTCACGGTAAATTTTGCACCGGCTGCATTAAAGTTTTCGAACTCGATCTCTCCCTCTGCCCCACCGTCTACGGTATAAGCAAATTCTGCATCGAATCCCGGAACATCGAAGAAGTCAGCACCTTCTCCAATCTCTTCATCCGGTGTAAAGGCGATGGAAATCTGCCCATGTGGAAATTCTCCGGCAAGAAGCGCTTCTGCCAGCGTCATAATCTCTGCTACTCCTGCCTTATCATCTGCACCGAGTACCGTCGTTCCATCGCTTGTAATCAGCGTTTTACCGGCCAGGGATGCAAGATGCGGAAATACCGCAGTCTCCAGCGTTCTGCCGCTTTCAGACAGTTTCAGATCCTTTCCGTCATAATTTTCATGAACCACCGGGTTTACAGCATGGTCCGCAAAATCCGATACGGTATCCATATGGGCGATAAAACCCAGCTTTGTTTTGCTCTCATATCCCTTCGTTGCAGGAATCTTTCCATATACATAGCATTTTTCATCTATGCGGACATCCGACACGCCAAGCTTCTTCATTTCTTTTACCAGCTGCTCCGCCAGGACTCTCTGGCACGCGGAAGACGGATGTGTTCCGCTTCTTTCATCGCTCGGTGTCGGCACTTTAACATAATTCAGTAATCTTTCATATGCTTTCATTTTCTTCTTCTCCTTCTTATTTCATCAGCTTCTGGATGGTTTTGCAGAGCTCATCCACGGCGCCTTCTTTTCCCTGCCGGATATCCTCCACAACGCAGGATTTGATGTGGCTGGAAAGCAGTACCTTGTTGAAGCTGTTTAATGCAGACTGGATCGCGGATACCTGGGTCAGGATATCGACGCAGTAGCGGTCGCTCTCCACCATTTCCCGTATTCCGCGCACCTGGCCTTCAATTCTCGAAAGACGGTGGATCAGATCTTTGTATTCTTTTTCGTCCCGCACTTTTTTCCGGTCGCATTCACTGCAGTGTGTACAACATTCACCCATGAGGTTTCCTCCTTGTGTTCCGTCACTCTATATACCCCGTCTGGGTATGAATTTATGATACTCTTTTGCCCAGGCTTTGTCAATCTTCGATTTTTGCCGCAAGCGCGCCGTACAGCTTCTGGTTTACCAGACTTGCCGCGCTGCACTCCGCCTCCGGCGCGTTCGCCGACGGCTCTCCGCAGAGATCGACCGCGAGCACCTTTCTCCCCGCAAGACAGTCCTTTGCAAGGGACAGCAGCTCATCCACACGCACATTTCCCTGATCCCAGTTCGTATCAAGCTCCTCCTTTGACAGAATGTCCTTATCGACCGACAGATATACCGGAAATGTTCCCGCATGGGATGCAAAAACCTCTTTGATCTTCGCCGCTCCGCTTCCGTCGTCGAGCTCTTCCTGTGTCACAAACCAGACATGCTCCATCGCTTCCGTTTCCCGCACCAACGCCTCCGGCGGGCCGATTACACAGATTCCTTTGATGTTTTGATACGCCCCGGCAGCATCCCGGATCCAGGAACCGCAGGAGAGCACCGGAAGAAGCGCCGGCGGCTGCATATCGGTATGGTGGTCGAATACGGCTAAAAACAAATCTTCTTTTTCCAGTCCCAGCAGCAATTTGCTCATATAGTGATAATTGCCGGAATCCAGAAGGCGGATCCGCGGCAGCTCTTTCGTTTCTTTTTTTCGGCCAAGTTCCGCTTCCAGAAACTGCTCCGTCTCCGGATCGAGATAACCGTCAGTTCCCCGGAGCTCTCTCAGATCCCAGATCTTTCCCGCCTGCTCCCAGGCATATCCTTCGGACTCATAAATTCCGGAAAGGCTAAAACAAAATGGTTTCATCTTCTCTTTTACTCCTGTTATTTATTTAATGGATTCAGCTTTCTTCCCGCCGTCACAAGAAGAACGGCTGATATCAGAAGCTGCAGAACGGCACTCGCCTCCGGCAGATAATGGATCAGCGGATTCTGTCCGTAATTTCCAAGCAGATAGCAGAGCTGTTCCATCTCTCTTCCATTCCCAAGCTGGCGGCTGATGATCCCCGCAAACGAGGTAAACGGATTGAAAAGAAGAAGGTAAATTACACCTCCTACATCGATCTGCTGATAAGCTGCCGTCATCTCCTGCTGCAGCAGTCCTGCGTAGTAGGCAAGCCCCGTGCAGGCGCATATTCCTACGACCAGAAAAACGACAATGACATAGGAAAGAACGGTCGCCAGTGTGGTCCGCTTAAAAACAACCGAACAGAAAATGCCGATACTGCCGACAAAAATTCCGGTCAGAAGAAGGCCTCCCGCCATCAGAAGCAGTCCGCCAAGGCCGATACCGCCGAACACCACAACAAGGGACAGCACCGGCAGTGCCGAAACCGTCAGTATCAGAACAACGCCAAGCGATGCCTCCAGCTTTCCCGTAATGATTCTCCACGGGTTCAGGTTCGTCGTCAGCAGCACATCCAGCGTTTTTTTCTCACGCTCCAGCGAAATGCTTCCTCCCGCAACCGCCGGAACTGAAAGAACGACGAGAATAAACAGAAGATACGTCATCAGAATATAGCAGTTCATCGGAACGCTGTAGCTGACCGGTGCCAGATAGCCAAGCTGGCTGCTCTCCCCGAAATAGCAGACAAACGCAACCACGGCAAGCAGCAGATTGCAGACAAAAATAATCCAGGAAATCCGCGATGACCGCGAGTTCCGCTTCATTTCTTTTTCAAATACAGGATTTAACCGCACGTTTCGTTCCCTCCTTATCCGATCGTGTTTCCGAACGTTTCTGTGTTTCGGCTCTTCTGTTCCGTTTCCCCGGTCAGATGGAAGAACAGGGACTCCAGGCTGTTGTGTTCCCGTGCAAACGAAACCACAAGGATTCCGGCATCCACCAGTTTCTGCAGCAGATACGCCTCCTCCTCCCGGCTTCCCGAAAACCAGGCCGCAATCTTGTTTTCATCCACAGAAAGGCGGCTGACCTGCGGATCCTGCCGCAATAGTTCCAGCGCCTTTGGCACCTGGTTCAGCACAGTGATGCGCAGCGGATTGGAGCTGTCGATCGCAAGCATAATGTTTTCCAGCTTTCCCTGCTGTACCATGACACCTCCGTTGATGACACCGATGCTGGTGCACAGATCTGCTAATTCCGAAAGAATATGGGAGCTGATCAGAATCGTATAATCCTCCCGCGCCAATCGCTGCAGGAGAAGCTGAAAATCCTTTCTCGAACGCGGATCCAGACCGGAATTCGGTTCGTCCAGCACCAGAAGCTTCGGTTTATGGATCATCGCGCGCGCCAGACAGAGCCGCTGCTGTATGCCCCTTGAGAGCGAATCCACCATCTGCTCCTCTTTTCCCGATAGTTCGACCATCTCCAGCACTTCCCGCGCACGGACGGTTCCTGCCCGCCCGTAAATTCCATACGATGCGGCAAAAAATTCCAGATACTCTATCACGCTTAAGTTTTCATAAACGCCAAAGAAATCAGGCACAAAGCCGATCAGGCTTTTCTGCTTCAGAATATTTTTTGTCGTCCGCACGCCGTCCAGCCACAGATCGCCGCCGTCGCTCTTTAAAAGCCCTGAAATAATGCGCAGCGTCGTTGTTTTTCCCGCACCATTCGGTCCGACAAAGCCGTAAATATCGCCTTTTTTTACTTCCATATCAAGACCGTTCAGGGCATATGTTTTTCCGTATTTTTTGGTCAGTTTCTCAATTTTCAGTATCGGCATTTGGCTCCTCCGTTAACAGATTCTCCAGATATTGCTCCGGTGGGATCTCTTTCGCCTTTACGATCAGATTCGGTGCCTCATAGTATCCATAATTTTCATGATACTCTTCTCCCTTTTCCTCTTCGGAAAGACGGTACCGCACACGGATCTGGTTGTCCGCATTCACATACTGCGCCTCCAGTGCCGGATCACTCGCAAAATCGATCTCCCAGTCGGAAATTTTATCATACGTTCCCGTCTGAAAATTGTACAGATCAATGATTCCATTGAAATTCCGGATCTTGGTCCCATCCTCCGTGCGGGCTTTCTCGAAAGCAAGCGAAAGAATGGTTCCCCGTTTTCCTCCCCCGCCGGTTTCTGCCGCCTGGATCTTATCTTCTAACGCCGTCATCGCATACGGCCAGAATGCAGGATCATAGATTCCCTCGGAATCCGGCTGCATCACGCCTTTAGCATACATTCCATACAGACACCAGATGTTGTTGTTTTCAAAGACACCGTTCAGATAATACGTTACTTCTGTTTCCTCTTCCGAGATTCCGCCGGAATTCGGTCCCATTTCAAAGCTTACCGTGTTTCCGCCGTCCCATCCGCTGTACTCCTGCGCATACGGACAGTACACAACGCCGGCCTCTTTCATGTCCACAAACACTTCCTGATAGTAATACGAGATTCCATACGCTTCGTATCCGCTGTCAAGCTGGAACGTATCGTCATTGCCTGCCAGCTTTCCAAAGAAAAGGCAGTTGTCACTCCGGTTCGGCATGTGATTATAGATGACGCCGTCCAGATAATTTTTCTCTATCTCCGGCAGATCTTCTGCCGCACTCCAATTTCCGAAATCCCGCACGCTGTCCGCTTCTATTCCATCCAGCGTGATCGTCTCCCCGTTTTTGATGTCTCCAATGAGGGCACAGTAACCTGGAACGGCGATCACACAGCTCTCCAGATCATAGCCTGTCTTATTTTCCACGGTTCCGCTGATCTTCTGATCCCAGAAATGAAACGTGCCTTTCAGTCCTTCGCCTTCGTCCAGCGTTTCCATCCGCTGCATGCCGAACTCATTCAGGGCAAATGCAGCCTGATTGGAAATTTCTGCCCTGTTTTTCTGTTCTCCGAAACTGATCTCCGTCTTTTCATATTCCGCATCCTCCGTTTCCGGCTGTGCCGTGCTGTTGGACATATAGTCCATACGGTTGTACGTCACCAGATCGTAGGACGGATCCAGATACAGCTCATAGGAAGCATTGTACGGCGCCTGTGCACAGAAATTAATGTAATCTTTCTGGTATGTATCGTACTGCCAGATTTCTCTTACATACGTCAGCACCGGGGCCTTGAGCCTCGTGCTCTGGCCAAACAGACTGATCAGCATAACAAAGACGGCCGAGCAGGCACAGATCGCCCCCCAGAGATACTGACGTTTTCCTGTTTTTTTCAAAAAGAAATACAATCCCGGCCCTGCCAGAACCAGATAGACCAGAATCAGGCCGCCGTACAGCACCGTATTCGGACGGTTCCGGATCCTAGTGTTTTCCAGAAGATCGGAAATCGTATAGTATTTCTGATAATTCGTATTTCGTTTTGCCAGAAGGCGGCTGGTGGTCTCTTCGTCCAGAATATTTTTCAGAAAATCTACCGGCGCTTCTTTAAACGCACTGCGCTGGCTTTCCGCAAATGTCTCGTTTCCCGAAAAGGTAATCAGAAGGCCTCCCTCTGCCTGCCAGAGATCAATTTCTTTCTGGAGTGTCTCATCCAGTTCTTCTTTTGACTGCTCCAGAAGGATCAGCACATCCGGCGAATACGACTCCGCAAGCCCGACAAGCTCCTCTGCCCGGACAGATGCAGCTTCCACCTCATAAATCCCGTCGTTCAGCGTAACTCCATTCAGCTGCTGCCCGTAATTAGTTTCTTCTTCCACAACGCAGACTTCCACCTTGGACTGGAAGAAGCCTTCACTCGAAATCGTTTCTTCCCGACTGTACACCGTGTCCCTCTGGCTGTTCTCCAGGCACAGGACACAAAAAGACGTATTTTCCACCAGAAGCCCTGCCGAAAAAGTCTTTGTAACGGTTCCGTTCGCCGGAATATAGATTGGAAAACGGTACGTAAAAAGGCTGTTTCTTCCGTCGCCCGACCGCTTGACCCCCAAAAACAGTTTTGAGAGAATGCCTTCTCCACTGTTTCTGCGGTAAATCGATTCCGCGGCGTTTTTTATCTGAAAAACAAAGTATCCTTCAAATTCAACAGCGCTCTCATTTGTGATTGTCACACGAATCGGTACGTGATTCCCATCCTGATAGTTTCCTTCGAATCCATAAGAAAAATCAATCTGGTATTCCCCTGCGTAGCTGTTGGCAAGAAACTGCTTTTCTTTCCCGCCGCTTCTTCCGCCATCCGACGGCGTGTTCTGATAAAGTTCTGTCCGCGTTGTCATCGCAGACACCCTCTGAACTCCCGCCAGAAGCAGAATCAGCAGCAAAATACCGGACAGACAGCAGATTTTGCTTCTTCTTTTCCTGTTCATCGCTTTTCGTCCTCTTTCTTCCCCTTTGGCATTCCGACCGGCAGTTCCACCTCAAAGACGGTTCCCTGCAGATCACTTTTTACCCGCACCTGTCCATGATGCAGTTCCGCAATCTGCTGTACAATCGCAAGTCCAAGTCCCGTCCCGCCGGTATCGCGGCTCCTCGACTGCTCTGTCCGGTAAAATTTCTGGAAAATATGATCCAGTTCCTGTTTTGGAATGATCCGTCCGTAGTTAATGACACGCGTGACCACATATTCGCCCTCTTTTTCCATTGAGACGCGGATCTGTTTTCCTTCTTTTCCGTATTTGACAGCATTGTTCAGCAGATTTCCAAAGAGCCGTGCCAGCAGCTCACCGTCCGCCTCGAGAAAAATCGCATGTTCCGCATGCAGAAATTCCACCTGAAGCTCATTTTTCACAAAAGACGGCGTCATCTCGTCGAGCATCTGCTCCATCAGCTGCACCAGATCAAGTTTTCCGAGATGCAGCTGCATCTCTTTGTGCTCCAGCTTGACGAATCCAAACAGCTCGTTCGTGAGCTGCTCCAGACGGAGTGCTTTCTGATAGGCAATATCGATATAATGATTTCTCGTCTCCTCATCCAGATCCGTCCGCGTGCGCACCCAGCCGAGATAGCCGATAATCGAAGTCAGCGGCGTACGGAGGTCATGTGCCACGGATGAGACAAGATCGTTTTTCGTATGCTCCGCGATCCGTTCCCGTTCCATAATTTCCTTGATATTCTGCTGCATCGTATTTAAGTTCTCCGCCATCACAGAAAACTCGTCATTTCCCTTTACCTCGATCGGATGATCAAAATCCCCTGCTGATATCTCCTTTACCTTTTCCAGAATCTTCCCAATGTATCGGATGGTTTCGCGCATCAGGAAATAAAAGGTCAGGCAGAACGAAAGCAGCGCAGCCGCCGTCAGAATCATCGTCCGCACCGATGGGCGGAGGCCTCCCGGTCCGATCCAGGCGCTCCGGTAACCGATGTTCATCAGTCCATTGCCGAAAAAGGTCAGAATCCCGTCGGTAAGCGTCACTACAAGCACCGTGACAAGTGCACTTACAATCAGATCAAAGACCATCCTCTGGCTGAAGTTTTTTATAAAATCAGGCTTCAATTTTGTATCCCACTCCCCAGACTGTTGTAATAATCTTATCTTCTCTTGTGTCGTCTTTCATTTTTCCGCGCAGACGGCGGATATGTACCATAACCGTGTTGTTCGCCTCATAGAATTTTTCATGCCAGACGCGCTCGAAAATTTCGTCTGTACCGAACACGCGGCCCGGGTTGGAGGCCAGCAGATACAGAATATCAAATTCAATCGGTGTCAACTTGATGCTTTCTCCGTAGCAGACAACCTGATGGGTTACCTTGTTGATTTCCAGATGCTTTAAGGAAATCACTTCCTGGCGCTCGTGCGGCTTCGACGGATTCAGTTCGCGGTAGCGGCGGAGCTGGGATTTTACACGCGCCATCAGCTCCAGCGGATTGAACGGTTTTGCCACGTAATCGTCTGCTCCCGTTGACAGACCGACGATCTTGTCGATATCCTGCGTTTTGGCACTTACCATGATGATCGGAATGTTGTTCGTCTCCCGGATGCGGCGGCACATCGCAATACCGTCCATATCCGGCATCATCACATCGAGCAGCACCAGGTCGATTTTTTTCTCCTCCAGAATGCGGAGTCCCTCTTTTGCACTGTACGCTTTTAATACCTGAAATCCATCGCTGATCAGATAAATTTCCAGCAGATCCGCGATTTCTTTTTCATCATCCACAACTAAAATATTTGTTTCTTCCACGTCGTTTCCATCCTCTCTGTTTTTAACTACCGTAATGGTACCATGAATATTCAAAAAAATCTTTACTTAATTCTTACGTCTGTATTATCTATTATAAAAAGAAAAGCCTCCTTCCACAAGAGGCCGCTTTTCTTTTCTTCTTATATTTTTTATCTTCGTACTGCGCGGCGGTATACCACAAGAGAAACCGCTGCGGAAATGACCTCTGTGATCCAGAAGGCATGCCATACGAAAACGCCGCCTCCCAGATGGGACAGCAGGTAAGCTGCCGGGAGAATGACAATGACATTTCGGCAGAGGGAAATGATCAGGGAAGATCCGCCTTTTCCGAGTCCCTCCAGCGCACCGGAGGATGTGATGGAAACTGCCGAAATCAAAAAGCCCACGCTGATGCGTGTCAGCGCCTGTCCGCCAAGACGGATGGTCTCCGGATTGCTGCTGAACAGTCCGATCAGCTGTTCCGGAATGGCAAGGCAGATGCCGGTTCCAATAAGCATGATCACCGCACACATAATCAGGGTAATCTCATAAATCTTCCGCACACGCTTATGCTCGCCTGCGCCGTAGTTGAAGCCGATAATCGGGCGCATGCCCTGTACAATGCCGTTTGCTGTCAGATAGATGAACGTCTGCAGCTTGTAGTAAATGCCGAGCACGACAACGTAGCTCTGGGAATACACGGCCAGGATTCCATTCAGTGCGGAAATCAGAAGAGACGGCAGCGCCAGGTTCAGGATCGCCGGGACGCCGATCGCGTACAGTCTTCCGACCAGATTTTTTCCTTCTTTTAAATATTCCGGACGGATTTTGACCGAAATCGGGCGGATCTTGTAAATGATCCAGTAAATCACGACCGGTGTCACCTGACCGATGCCGGTTGCAAGTGCCGCACCCTCAATTCCAAGACGCGGGAACGGTCCGATTCCGAAAATAATGAGCGGATCCAGAATGATGTTGACAATACAGCCGACCATCATACCGGTCATCGTCACTTTCATCCGGCCGACTGCCTGAAAAACCTTTTCAAAGTAAAGGTTTGCCATGATTGCTATGGTAAACAGAAAGATAATCCGTGAATACCGGACACCAAGATCGATGACAGTTTCGGAAGAAGAAAACATCCGCAGGAAACGCTCGATGACCAGAAGGCTTCCGATCGTTAAAATAACCGCATGCAGCATGGTAAGGGCAAGGCCCTGTGTTGCAGCACAGCCGGCTGCCTTTTTGTCACCCGCTCCCAGATAATACGAAATCACCGCATTCAGTCCGATTCCAAAACCGATGGCAACGGCATTTACAAAATTCTGTACCGGATAAACCAGGGAGAGCGCCGTCATGGCATCTTCGCTGATCTGTGCGACAAAGAAGCTGTCCACAATGTTATATAAGGAATTGACCAGCATCGAGATTACCATTGGAAGCGCCATCGAAACCAGCAGTGGAAATACTGGCTTTTCTTTCATAAAGTTTTCGTTCATTATTACCTCCATTTGTGATCTTTTCTGTTGGTGGGCTTACGTGCAGGCACGGACTTTGCTCCATTGCCACAAAAAAAGCCACGCAATTATCTGCTTTCGATAATTGCGTGGCGAAAAGAACTTTATTACAAGTTGAAAAATCCACACCAAGTTTGAGAGCAATATACCACACTTTGCCCGGGCTTGTCAAGATTTCTCCTGTAACTTTTTTTATTCTACATTTTTCAGTGCCTCGTCCATCGGAATCTTTTGGATGTGGCGGAACTGCAGCACAGCGATAACAGCATACGCCGCAAGGCCCATCAGATACATTTTTCCGTAAATTGCCGGATCAATATAGTATGTCAGCCAGCCGCTGTACTCGGAAAGCATAATGACATAAATCTGGCGGATCAGCGCGGAGGCAATGATCAGGCTGACACCGATTGAGACGATCACAACCCAGGTTGTCGCCGTCAAATACAGACTCAAAATTTCCCTGTTCTCGTAGCCGAGAATCTTTACCATCGAAATCGAAGTCGTATTCTTCTCGATGATCAGCTTCGTCAGCAGATAAATCAGCAGCATGAACAGTACAATCGAGAAAACATTGATCAGCTGGAACATTTCTCCCATCGACACATTGAGCTGCCGTGAAATCTTTGTCATATCATCTTCCGTAATTTTCGTCGCGATATACGATTCCTCCAGGTCCGTGATCGGCTCGTTGGAGAAATAGCCGTTAAAGTAGTCCTCTGGATGATCGAATTCCTCGCAGAAGACATCCATCGGCAGAAATACCGCAAGGGCTCCCGGGTAGGCATAAATGCTTTTTACTTCAAAGCTGTACGTTTTGTCCTCATACGGCTCTTTCAGTTCCAGTGTATCGCCGACTTTCATTCCATATTTTTCGGCATAACCGTCGGAAATCGTCACGCCGTCCTCAAACAGTTCAGCGGAAACATATTTGCTGTCTTTCTGAATTCCATATACCGAAATGCTCTCGCCCTCCCGGTTTTTCGGAATATTTTTCAGCGATGTAAGAGCAAACGTTTCCACGCCTTCCGTATTTGTCTTCAGCGATGGCGTCAGAAATTTCTGCACAATTCCCATCAGCGTGTACTCATCATCCTCATCAATCGGATCCGGGACATTTAAAATATACTGGTAATCTGCCAGCATATTTTCCACCGCCTCCGTCTGGTAATGTGACAGCAGCGGTTTCATCATCATACCGAACAGCAACAGAATATTGGCAAATACGATACCGAGAAACAGGGTAAAGTAACTCGATTTGTTCTGCAGCAGGATCCGCAGACGAAACCGCGAGAAGAACCGGAAGTTCGGAAGACGCACCGCATGGCTTTTTCCTTTCTTTGCAAAATCGTGGCGCAGAAAACGCAGCGGTGACAGACGCAGACGGCCGGAAATCAGCACCGCGTTGATCACAAACATCAGAATTGCCGGAATTACGGTCGTGAGCAGAAATGCATTGGCATTCCACCGCGTCTGATACGTCGGCAGACTGTAGCTTCCATAATACATACCGGCGCAGATATCTTTAAACACGGTGTATCCCAGAATATTTCCAATCACCGCCGACAAAATCGTAATCAGTACCGGCAGGGACAGATAATGCAGCAGAAGTTCCCGTCTCGTATAGCCGGATGCGCGCAGCGTTCCGATCACCGACGCTTCTTTTACAATCGTATTGTTTGTCGTAACTGCAAAAATGAACGCCATGATGGCAATCAGGATGTACAGCAGTACCTCCACCATCACCTTGTCACCGCCCATATCGTCGCCGGTAAATTTGATTGCCTGATTGCCGTAGCGCGGCAGATAACCCGTCAGCGAGGAATGAGCCGCCAGAACCTCGACGAAATCATCGGACCATTCTTTTTCCTCGTTTTCATCTTTCGGTTCCGTATCATATTTCCAGGAATAGCAGTATTTGATATGGTCATCGGTAATGGCATCATACCCTTCTTCGGTCATGATTCCCACACCGAATTTAACCGCATCGAACATCATGTCACTCGAATTGCTGAACAGCGCACTGTAATCCGAAAGTGCCACAAGACCGGTAACCGTCAGTTCTTTTTTATCAACCGAGATCACATCACCGACCTGCAGGTCATTATTGTCCGCATACATACGGTCAATTGCAATTTCATCCTTCTGCTGCGGCATTTCACCTTTCATCAGGCAGACCAGATTGACCTCTGTTCTGGTTTTAAAAAGACGGATCGTGCTCTTTGGTTCCGAATCCAGATCCGTGTCGGCATCTTCGTCTTTATAGAAATTCTCGTAAATCGTTACCTTCTCTTTTTCCAGCCGTGTTCTCTGGTTGTCGGTGAGCTTCTGTTCTGTTGTAAAATTTCCGTTTTCCACGTTGTATTTTTCAAAGCTTTCATCGTAAGCATACAGCATGCTCTCATCCGCAACGAGAAAACCGGACACAAAGCCAATCGTCGCCGTCATAAACAGAAAAATAACGAGATATTTTCCAATATCGTTCTTCAGTTCCCGCAGCAGGCGTTTTCGTAATGGATTTTTCATACTTCCACCCCGCTTTACCAGTCCAGATCGCCGGCGGCGATTTTGGTCTCATTGACGTAGTTTTTACGGATCTGGCCGTCGCGCAGACGAATCACGCGGTCTGCCATGTTTTTGATCGCATCATTGTGTGTTACCATGATGACGGTGTTGCCGTACTTCTGATTGACGTCCTCGATCAGCTTCAAAATTTCTTTTGAAGTATGGTAATCGAGTGCACCTGTCGGCTCATCACAGAGCAGAATGCTTGGATTTTTGATGATAGCTCTTCCGATTGAAGTACGCTGCTGCTGACCGCCAGAGAGCTGGTTCGGCAGCTTGTCGCGGTGGTCATAGAGCCCCAGTGTCTTTAACAGATCGTTGATGTCGAGCGGATGATCGCTTAAGTATGCGCCGACTTCCATATTTTCTTTTACCGTCAGGTTTGGAATCAGATTGTACATCTGGAAAACGTATCCTAAATGTTTTCGTCTGTACCGTGTCAGCGTTTTTTCATTCATATCCTCAATTTTTTCGCCTTCAATCACGATCGAACCGCTGTCCGCCTCGTCGATTCCGCCGATAATATTCAACAGTGTCGATTTACCGGAACCGGATGGACCGAGGAGAACACAGATTTCACCTTTTTCCACAGAAAACTGGATTCCCTTTAAGACCTCCACACGGCTTTCACCGGTTCCAAAACTCTTCTTCAGGTTATTAATCTCAAGAAACATAACTTTCCTCCCTACATCTTTTTTCCTGAGTGTGTAAGAGTCTGTTTTGTGTTAGACTCTTCTAACCCCATAATACTGCTTTTTCTGTGAAATTGAAAGCGCTGTTAATGAGTATTTTTTCTCATTAATAGCGCTCTTTCTTTTATTTTTTAACAGTAAAAAACCATCGGATCTCTCCGATGGTCCTTCCGATATACCTTCAAAACCGCATACACTACACATCTATCATTCCATCTTGTGAAC